>JAYVRT010001028.1:0-3195 GCA_043776025.1 Archangiaceae bacterium
CTCGGCGCCTACTGCGACACGCTGCAGTTCGCGAGACTCGGCGCCTACGCGGCCGCCAAGGCAGCACTCGACGCGTGGGTGCGGGTGCTGATTCGAGAAGAGCGCGGCGTGAAGACGACGTTGCTCCGGCTACCGGCGGTCGACACCGGGCTGTGGGCACAGGCTCCTTTCCCTCTGCCGAAGGGGGCCCTCGCGCCGGGCGCGGTCGGCGCCGAGGTGCTGCGCTGTTGGCAAGAAGGGAAGACCGGCGTGGTCGATGTTCCAGACGGGAGGGCCTGAGCGGTGTCGGAGCAGGCGCCGCCGCGATCGATCTGGAGCCGCTCGAGCCGGCTGGTCCAGCTCGCCGCCGGGCTGGCGAAGAAGGAGCTTCAGGGCCGGGTGGGCCGCGCGGTCGAGCGCGGCGGGGCGCTGGTGCAGCAGGTCGACCAGCTCCGGGTACAGATCGAGCAGGCGAAGGACATCGTCGAGAGCCTCGGCCAGCTGAAAGGCGCGGCGATGAAGGCAGGCCAGTTGCTGAGCATGGAGCTGCGCGACGTGCTGCCGCCTGAGGTGATCGCCGTGCTCAGCCAGCTACAGGCGTCCGGCGCGACCGTCGCCTTCGAAGAGATTCGCTCGATTCTCCTCGACGAGCTCGGGCCGGAACGCGTGGCCCAGCTGGAGATCTCTCCCACCCCGCTGGCGAGCGCGTCGATCGGCCAGGTGCATCGGGCCACGTGGCGGGCGCCGGACGGCAGCGAGCACTCGCTGGTGCTCAAGGTGCAGTTCCGGGGCATCGCCGAGACGATCGACAGCGACTTGCGGCTGCTCGAGCGAATCGCGCGCCTCTTCCTCTCGGTTCAGCTGAAGCACTTCGACGTCACCGCGGTCTTCGCCGAGCTCAACGACGTGCTGACGCGCGAGACGGACTACGCGCACGAGGCCGACGCGCTCGAGCAGTACCGTGCGCACGCGAACACCGTGCCAGGCCTGCCGGTGCCCGAGGTCTTTCGCGCGCTGTCGACGCCCAGGGTCCTGGCGCTTTCGTACGAGCACGGCCTCACGCTCGACGCCTACCTCGCCACCCACCCCGCCGCCGCCGAGCGCGCGCGCGTCGCCGACCAGGTGCTCGACCTCTTCTTCCGCGAGTTCTTCGAGTGGGGGCTGGTCCAGACCGACGCGAACTTCGCCAACTTCTTGATTCGCCCTGACACGCGCGAGTTGGTGCTGCTCGACTTTGGCGCGACCCGGGCGTACCCCCTGGCGTTTCGCGCCCAGTACCGGGCGCTGTTGACGGCGACGCTGGCGCACGACCGTCCGGCCGCGCTCGCGGCGGCGCACGCGCTGCAGCTGATTGCGCCCGAGGAACCGGACGCGAGCCGCGACGCGCTCCACGCGCTCCTCGACGCGGTGCTGGTCGTCTTCAGCCCGGAAGTTCAGCCAGTCGACTTCCAGGACCGTCGGCTGGTGAACGACGCGTCGGCGAAGCTGAAGATCTATTACCAGCGCCTGACCTGCTCGCCTCCTCCGGCGCAGTTGTTGTTCCTGCACCGCAAGCTGGGCGGCGTCTACAGCATGGGGCGGGCACTGGGCGCGCAGCTCGATCTGCTCCCATACGCTGCGCGGCTGCGCCCCGACCCGCAGCCACACCTTCGATGATCCCCTCTCGATTCGTCACCCGCTCTCCGCCCGGCCCGCGCGAGCTCCGGCTCTCGACGTTCCTGGCCCGCACCGATCCTCTCGCTGACGCGGTGATCGAGGACCTCGTCGGCCTGCCCCGGCTCGAGCAGGAGGCGCTGGTCGCACGGCTGCTTTCCCCCACTCCCGGTCAGCTGCCGGCGTCGCTGTCGGTCTTTCACGACTGGCTGAGCCAGACGCCGCTGTGGTTCGACGAGGCGCGCTCCGATGCGGGCGGCGCGGTGTTGATCCGAACGGGCCTGCTGTCGGGGTTGGTGCTGGCGTTCAAGTCGCTGGTGCTCGGCTACTGCGCGCCGGCGGGGAACAAGCCGCTCGCGTTCTCGGGGCGACTGACCGGAGGTGACGTCGGCAGGCGACTGGCGGAGACCGCTCGGTTCGTCGAAGCGGTGAGCCAGCCGCGCGGCCTGCGGTTCGCGTCGCCCGGCTTCGTGGCGACGGTTCGCGTGCGGTTGATCCATGCCCGGGTCCGCCATGCGTTGCTCCACTCGACGCTCTGGCGGGCCGGCGACTGGGGCGCGCCGATCAACCAGTACGACATGGCCGGCACCGTGTTGTTGTTCTCGTCGATGCTGATCCAGGGGCTGCGCCAGTTGGGTGCGCAGGTGAGCGACGCCGAGGAGGACTCCACCCTGCATCAGTGGCGGCGGGTAGGGCACCTGATGGGGGTCGAGGACGAGCTGCTGTGTACGAGCCCTGCCGAAGCGCGATCACTGTGGGCGCTGCTCGAGGCCACCCAGGGCGCTCCCGATCGCGACTCCCGGCGCCTGACGCAGGCACTGATCCAGTCGGGTGGCGAACGCGGCGCTCCGCAGCGCGCGATCGACTTCGGTTACGCGATCTCCCGGCACCTCATTGGGCCTGGGTATGCCGATGCGCTTGGGCTGCCGCACAGCGCGTGGGATGTGGCGCCGTGGCTGATGCAGCGGGTGGTGAGCCCCGTCGATCGCCTGGTGCGCCAGGTGCCCGGTGGGCGGTCGCGTGCGCTGCAGCTGGGCGCCTTGTACTGGCGACGGACGATCGAGCTCACCCTGGGCCTGTCGGAGGTCCCTTTCGAGCTCCCGTCCGAGCCGGCGGTCCGTTTGTGAGGGAGCAAGCGTGGCAGGCTGGGGAGCCGGGAGGTCGTTCTTCAGATGCGCTGGGAGCCGGATTCGTTCGAGGACCTGCCCTACCGCGTCCTGCTGCCCGAGGGGTACGCGCCGAAGACGCGCCGCTACCCGGCGCTCCTCTTCCTTCACGGGAGCGCCGAGCGCGGCACCGACAATCTTTCCCAGCTGAAGAACGGCGTCGGAGCGTTCGCTGCGCCGGCGTTTCGAGCCGAGCACGCCTGCATCGTCGTCGCGCCCCAGGCACCTCCCGGCGGCTCCTTTGGGGGGCAGTGGTATCCGGAGCAGCACGCGACCCAGGACGCGGTGCTCGGGCTCGTCGCCGAACTCGCTGGGCGCCGCTCGGTCGACCCCGGCCAGCTGTTCATCGTCGGCATCTCGATGGGGGCGATCGGCGGCTGGGAGTTGCTGGTGCGCG
>JAYVRT010001029.1:0-10924 GCA_043776025.1 Archangiaceae bacterium
GATGTCGGCGCCGCCACCAGCGCAAAATCGCACCTGCGGCTCCTCTTCCGGATCCGGACGGGGAGTGAGCGCCCGCGTCACGACCTTCGGCTCGGGCAGTACCAACTGCGGCAGCTCGTCCTCACTGCCGGCGTCGGCCCCAGGCGCGACCGGTTCCGGCTCGCCGGCGTCGAACGGCGCGGCGCCCGCATCCAACATCGGCTCGCGCGCCACGGTGGGTCGACTCGGACGGCCAGCGTCGAGGACCGGGGGCGGGCGGGTGAGGACCATCGGGTCGATCGCGATCGTGATCGTCAGGGCCATCGACTGCGCGAGCGCGGAGCAGTCGGGACCTTCGGCGGCGACGTCGCTGCGTCCACCGGAGAGTTCGATGGATCCCCGCCACCGCTTCACCCCGCCGTCGAGGACCTCGACCGCGGCAGTGGCCTTGACCTGGGTGCCGCCGCCGAGGACGAAGGGGTCGTAGCCCAGGCGGATCGCGATCGCCCGCTGGATGGCGGCGCGATCCGGGCAGGTCTCGGCGCCTCTTTCCCGCACCCACTCCAGAGTCGCCGAGCGCGGAACGCTGGCGACGGTGGCTGCGACCAACAGCGCGGGCAGCAGCGTCACGCCCAGCTCATATCAGAGCGCTCAGAGCTCCAGACCGGCTGCGCGAAACGGAGCCGGTTGGAGTCGCCAGCGCGGCCCTTACAGCCCGCAGCCGTACCGCGGCGGGCCGGCGTCGCTGAAGAGGATCTGCGAATTGGGCAGGCAGACGACGCTGGTGAGGCAGGGCACGACGGCGCCGGACACCGAGCTCTTGCACTCGCTGGTGACCGCGTTCGGGGGCAGCCCGCCGTCCTCGAGCGGGGTGTTGGGGCACTGCGAGGTGGGAGCGCCCGCGCCCGCGGTGCACTGGCAGGTCTTCGGGTGGCCGCCGTCCTGCAGCCGCACCGCCGAGTCGAGGTCGATCTTGCAGGTGCCGGCGTCGGTGCCGAGGTTGCAGTCGGAGTCGCTCGAGCAGTAGTTGTCACCCATTCCAAAGCGCGGCCGGATGTCGAGCGTCGGGAAGCCGGCGGGGCAGCCTTTCAGATCACGCCGGATGCCGCGGGCGTCGACGGTCGAGTCGTTGAAGGTCGACGGGGCGCAGACGTTGACGTTGGGCATCATCGTGCCCGGCCGGGGGCCGACGTTGATGCACAGCGTCGGCAACGGGCTGCAGCTGGGCGAGCGGCTCATGTTGGTGCACGCGCCCGCGCCCGAGAGGTACGCCGGCAGCTGCAGGTTCTTGCAGTCGTCGTTGCTCATGCAGGTGGTGCAGAACGGCGGCGACGGCGCGGTGTAGCAGTTGTCCGGCTTGCGGTCGGCCACCGGCGGGCACGGATCAGCGACGCCGTCGTTGTTCTTGTCCTCACCGCAGCAGTACTCGCCGCGGGTACAGGCGATCGTCGCCCCGCCCTGCTCGAGGCAGGTGAGCAGCCGGCAGAAGTTGTTCGTCCCGCCGTCGGGCAGGCCGCCGTCACTGGCGCAGGCGTAGGGAGCGCGGCAGTCCTTGTAGCCGGTGCCGGTGACCGGATCGTTGCCGGGGCGGCAGTCCTTCTTGCAAATGAGCTCGGAGCGCGAGCAGTACCCGAGCGAGATCTCGGTCAGCGGCTGAACCGGGCACTCCTCGTCGTCCATGCAGTCGCCCTTGGCGCGGCAGCGCTTGTCCGAGGTGCCGCCACCGCTCAGCTGCTCGCCGCGGCAGGTCAGCCGGGGGCCACCGAACGCGTTGGTCGCGGACTTCAGGCAGTCCGCTTCACCGGTGCAAGGCGTGCGGCAGCGGCCGGCGCCGAAGTAGTTCGAGGTCGAGTCGAGGTTCTTGTCGTCGACCCAGCAGGTCTTGCCCGGGGGGCAGCCCGGCGCGGCGAGCTCCTTCTTCACGAAGTCCCAGCGGCAGCGCGGCTCGCAGAGGCAGGCGCCGACGTTGCAGACTGCGCCCGAGGGGCAGCCCTTGTCCTCGACGCAGCCGACGCTCTGGCAGCTGTTGTTCTGCGGCTTGCAGTAGCCGAAGCCGTCGTCGACGGTGCCGCAGGGGCAGCTGCCGATCTTCTGCTGGAAGCAGTACTTGCCGCCGTCGGTGTTGCCCTGGAGCTCCTTGCAGATGCCCTGGGGATCGAAGACGAAGTCGCTGCCGCACTCCGCGTCGTTGTTGCAGTGCTCGCACGGCGCGAGGCGGCGGTGGCAGGTGCCCTGGTAGCCGGTGGGAGCGCCCTGCTCCTTGACGCAGCGGCACTGCAGGCCGAAGCGGTAGCAGTAGCTCATCGGGTCGTCGAGCTGGCAGTCGCTCTCGACGTTGCAGCCGACGCCAGAGACGCACTGGTTGGTCGCCTGGTCGCAGCGGCTGCCGGTCTGGTACTTCGAGCAATCGTCGTCGCGGGTGCAGGGTTGGCCGGCGTCGACCGCGCCCGCGTCTACCCCGCCATCGTCATGGCCGGCGTCGGGCACCATCTTCGCGGTGCAGACGTTGGCGGTGCAGGTCTGGTCGGTGGTGCAGGCGCCGCAGACCGCGCCGCCTTTGCCGCAGACGGCGGAGTCGGTGCCGGCCTTGCAGTCATTCTCCGCGGTACAACAGCCCGTGGGGCAGGAGTCGGCGCCACACTTCTTGCCGCAGGAAGGAGCGAGAGCGAGCAGCAGGCCGATGGCCATGCCAGTGACTGCCCAGCGAAGGTGCGTCCAACTCATGAAGTGAGCCTCGGAATCAATTTTCGGCCTGGTGGAGAGCCGTCGCTATAGCCGAAATCAGGGGCCCATGCCCACCCAGACCTCACCATCTTCGTAGATCTCCTTTTTCCAGATCGGCACCTCGGCCTTGAGCCGTTCGATCGCGTGGCGGCACCCGGCGAACGCCTCGGCGCGGTGGGGAGCCGAGACGGCGATCACCACTGCCAACTCGGCAGGCGTGAGCACCCCGGTGCGGTGGTGAATCGCCGCCCGGGCGCCGGGCCACTGCGCAGCAATCTCGGCGCCGATCTGCTCCAGCTTCTTCTGCGCCATCTCGCCGTAGGCCTCGTACTCGAGCCGCAGCACCCTGCGACCCCCTGTCGCATCTCGGACCGCGCCGCCGAAGGTCACCACCCCGCCCTGCCCCTTCCCTGAGACCGCGCCCACCACCGCGTCGAGCGACAGCGGCGTGGAGCGGATCGCGAACGGCGGCTCCCCGCTGCCGCCGGCGACCGGGGGAATCAGTGCCACCTCGGCGCCCTCGGGCACCGGCGCGTCGAGCCCGACGAACTCGTGGTTCACCGCGACGCGCAGGTGGGGCAGCAGGGGGCCCAGCGGCGGGTGGAGCACGGTCAGGCGCGTGAGCACCGAGGAGACCGCGCTTCCCGCAACCAGCTCGAGCCGCTCCTCCGAGCACCCCGCCCGCTCCCGGGCGGCGGCGAAGTAGCGGACGACGATCATGCCTCGTCGGGCCCGTCACCGGCCGGAGCCTCGGGCGCGGCGGCGGCGGGCTTCTTCTTCGCCTTCGCCTTCTTCTTCTTCGGCTTCTCTTTGATCGCCGGGCCTTCGTCGTCGCTCGCCTCTTCACGGACGAACTCCTCGACGTTGTTGCCGTACTTCTTCCGGAACTGATCGAACTTGTCCTTGGTGAAGACGCTGCCCGCTTCCGACTTGGCCTGGTTGAAGACCTGCTTGAGCACCGCCTTCGTCACCTCGCGGTTGGCGAAGTAGGTCATCGCCACGTGCCCCATGCCCCAGGTGATGCCGAAGGCCCATGGCGCGGCGAGGACGCCGCCCAGCCCGGGGAGGAAGATCTTCGTCAGGGTGGCGAAGCCCTTCTGGGCGACGAGCCCGGCGCCGCAGACGGAGGCGAGCTCGAGCACCAGGTGCTTCGACTCCTCGAGCGACAGCTCGCGCCCATAGACGCGGCCGATCGCCGTGACCATCGAGGCCTGCACCGCGGTGACGGCGATGAAGTCGGAGAAGGGAATCGGCACCAGGGTGACTGCCGCGGCGCCGAAGGACGACATCATCACCAGGTCTTTGGAGATCTCTTCCGCCTGGGCGCCGGTGACCTTCTTCTTCTGCGCCGCTCGCGCCGCCGCGTTCAGACTGTCCATCCAGCCCATCGGTGCCCCCGTGTCGAAGTGTTAACGCCTTGCGTATAGCGCAATTGGAAAACAGCAGTCGCCGACGGCGTTCGTTAAGCTTCGAACCTATGGCGACCGAGACGATTCCCGTGGAACACCTCGACGCACACGCCGACACCGTGGCCAGTCGAGGCCCGGTGAGCGCGGAGAACCCGGTTCCGACCTCGCTGCACAACACGGTGCTGCCCAAGGTCGAGTGGCAGGGTGAGGTGCCGCACCTGGTGAACCCCCAGCGAATGCGCTTCGAAGAGCTCGGCTTGTTGGGCGCAGGCGGCATGGGCGAGGTGGTGCTGGCGAAGGACCACGACATCGATCGCACCGTCGCGCTCAAGCGGTTGCCCCACGGCGTCGACATGGGCGCGGTGCTGCGCTTCGCCAACGAGGTGCGCACTGTCGGCAGCCTCGAGCACCCGAACATCGTCCCGGTGCACGACGTCGGGGTCGACGCCACCGGCCGGCTCTACTTCGTGATGAAGCGGGTCGAGGGCGAGACGCTGGAGAATGTGATCACCCGGCTGGCGGCCGGCGACAAGGCGACCCTCGCCCAGTACACCTTCCCCAGGCGGGCCCAGGTCTTCCTCGGCATTCTCTCGGCGATTGGCTACGCGCACCGCCAGGGCTTCGTCCACCGCGACCTCAAGCCGGCGAACATCATGCTCGGCCGGTTCGGCGAGGTGACGGTCGTGGATTGGGGCCTCGCCAAGCGGATCCACGGCAAGGACGGGGGGGCGCTGATGCCGGAGACGACCACCGCGGCGGACGGCTCGATCTCCTCGAGCGCCTCGACGCTGAAGACCCAGCTCGGCTCGGTGATGGGCACTCCGCTGTACATGTCTCCCGAGCAGGCCCGCGGTGAGCACGACAAGGTCGACGAGCGGAGCGACATCTACAGCCTCACGGCGCTCTTCTACGAGTTCCTCTTCACCGAGCACTACCTCGTCGGGCGCAACACGCTGGCGGAGGTGCTCGAGGGCGTGAAGACTTTTCTTCCCGAAACCCAGGGCAGCAAGGTCCCGCCCGAGCTCGGCTGGTTCCTCGCGCGCGGCTTCGCCAAGGACCCTGCGCAGCGTTTCGCCTCGATCGAGCAGATGGTCGATTCACTGGAAAAGGTGCTCGACGGCCGCTTCCAGGTGCGGTGCCCGCGGACGATGTGGAAGCGGATGCTGTTCGAGGCGGCGCACGCGATCGATCGCAACCCACGGATCTCGGTCACGGCGATCTTCTTCACCGTTGGCCTTTGCCTCTTCGCGATCGGCCGGTTGGTCCTCGACTTCCTCCGCTGACGCTTCAGCGCTCCGCGGGCGAGCGCAGGTTCAGCTGCCCCCAAAGCCGCCCGCCGTCGCCCTCGGGGACGAAGTCGAGCACCAGGGTGTCGATCGGCGTCAGCTGATCGAGGAACGCGGAGCTGAAGCCCTGCACCGTCACCTGCTTGGTCGCGTCGAGTCCGGGGATCATCCGCGGCGCGTCGAGCTCGGCCTTCAGCCGGCCGACGTCGAGCAACAGCGAGCTGTGACCGGGCCCGAAGGCGCCGTGGAAGCGCGACGACAGCTCCTTCTCGAGGTCGACGTTGGTGCGCGGGCCGCTGCCATCTCCGCTGCGGAGCATCAGCGCCTTCGGCGTCAGCGCCACGGTCACCGTCGCGACCGACAGCCGCTGCTGCCACAGCAGGGCGTTGCGATCGTCGGCGAAGGGCGCATGCGCCGGCTCGCCGAGCAGCGCGCGGCCCACCGGCTCGAGGGGATCACGGCTCGACAGCCCGGCGATCAGGTGCACCACTCCGCGCCACTCGGGCTTGCCGGTGCCGGTGACGAGGTTGCGCAGGAAGCCCTCCGCATCGAACCAGGCGAGCGCGCCGATCTCTCCGGTGAGCGCGCGGAGCGCGGCGTCCGCATCGACGCCCGCCGCCTCGAGGCGCAGCATCAACCCCGCCTTGCGGCCGTCGGTCTCGGAGGCGGCCAGCGTCGCCAACTCCTCGGGGGGAAAGGAGAGCTTGAGCGCCCCCACCGGGCCTTCCATCGCCCGGGTGAACATCGCCGTCGGGGCCGCGGTGCGCGCCAGCGATCGCGAAGTCCGCACCCGTCCCTCGAGGGTGGCGCTGCGCACGCCCACCGAGAGGCCGGCGACCACCGACTGAAGCAGCGGCGCGCGCTCGGCTGAAGCGACCGGACGCTCTTCCCGCGCGTAGACGAAGAAGTTGGCGTTGGGCAGCGCGGTGAGCGGCGCGCTGAACTCGGGCAGGGCCTGCAGCCCCAGCAGCCCGGCGCCGCGCACCCGCTTCACCGCCTTCGCGATTTCCTCCGCCCCGGCGTTGACCTCGGGGAGCAGCAGGTACAGGTAGCCGCGGTCGACGAACGCCGCCGCAGTTCCGAAGGGCCCACTGAAGACGCGCAGGCCGTCCCCGGTCTTCGGCTCCTCATCGGCGCCCCCCACGACGAGCTTTCCCGCGACCGCGGTGAGCGCGCGCCCCTCGTCGACGATTCCCAGCAAGGCCAGCTGGCCGTCGAAGCCGGGCAGACGGGCGACGCCGACGCCCTCCTGGGGGTCGATCACCCCCTCGTCCGACGCGAGCTCGACGGCAAGCGCGGGCAGCCACGAATGCTCGAGCACTTTCTGAATATTGGCCGGCCCGCCGACGCGCTCGAAGAAGTCGACCACCGGCCCGAGGTCTTCTTTGACTGAAGCGACCCAGAGCAGCGCCTCCACAGACGGCGCGCGGCAGCGCCCGGGGCACCGCGACCAGCTCGACCCGTTCGGCGAGGAAGTCGCCCTCGAAGCCCTGGACGACGTAGCGCCCAGCGCGGGCAAAGGCGTGGCGCGTCTGGCTCGCCGCGGCGCGTGGGCTGCCGTCGCCGAAGTCCCAGGAGAGCTCACGGGCATCGAGCGCGCCGAAGTCGAGCAGCACGCCGGTGTCGACCGCGCCCTGAAGCTTCGTCTCCCGCAGTGTCCGGTGGCAGCCGGTGGGCAGCCAAAGGACACACAGCAGGATCCAGCGTCGAGACACCGTCGCGATCTAAGCCCAGAAGTCGCCCGAATTGGCGATCCGCTGCCCTGACTTCTAGAACTCGAAGCTCAAACCGAACATCCAGTGGCGGCTCGAGAGATCGAGCGGCCGGATGGTGCTGGTTCCGGTGCCGCCGCCCTGCAAGAGCGTCATCTCCTCGAGGGAGTATTCGGCGAAGAGGTAGGTGTGATTCACCCCAGCGCTGGAGTCGAAGTCGCGCGCCAGCCGCGGGTCGAGGAAGTCGAGCTGCAGCGCCAGCCCGACGACGCCGGCGAGGCCCCACTTCACCCCGGTGCCGGAGAGGCCGTCGGCGACCTCGGTGCCCTGCCCCTTGACCACCCACCACGGCTCGATCACCACGCCAGCCTTCACGTACGGGACCAGGGGGATGCCAAACTTCGCCACCGCCCAGTCGAAGCGGTAGACGGCGAGCGCCTTGATCGGCACCACCCGCAACCCGGTGCTCTCGTTGGCGACCTCGAGCGTGATCGCGTCGACCGCGTGGCCGAACTTCTCGCCGTAACCGACCGAGAGGCCGACCGCGAACGAGCCGAAGCTCTGGAACAGCTGCCGGTCGAGCTCGATTTCCCCAAAGAGCATCGGCTGGCCGCTGAAGCTCTTCTGGTACGGGCGCTCCTGCTCGGCGAGGTCGTAGAACTGGCGATCGACCAGGGGCTTCATCGGCCCGAGCTTGACCTCGAACTCCATCGACTTCTCGGTCTGGCCGACCTCTTTGGCCTGGGCCGCAGCGGCCACCAGGGTCATCACCACCAGCAAGCGCATCATCGGTTCCTTTTCCTTCGCAGCAGCCACAGCCCGCCCGCAAGCGCGACCGGGAAGCCATGGATTGCACTGCAGCCGCCCTGCTCGGTGCCGCCGTCGTTGCGGAACTGGGTCCAGAAGCCGGCGGTGCGGCGGGGGGTCGCGGAGACAATCTCCGAGGGCTCGCTGACGTTGCCGGCCGAGTCTTCAGAGCGCGCCCGGAGGTCGTAGGTCGTGCCGTTGGCGAGGTTCTTGATCGTCGCGCCGCTTCCCGTCGTGACCTCGACCAGGGCCCGCTCGGTGAAGTCGGCGTCGCCCTGGGCCCGGGCGTCGAAGTGGACGCTGAAGGTGTCGGAGGAAGCGGTGAACTTGAGCTTCAGCGCCGAGTCCTGCGGGCTGACCGCGTCGATCGTCGCCGCGACCGGCGGGAGCGTGTCGTAGATCACGTTGAGCGCGGTCGCGTGCTGCACGCTGCAGGTGGACCCGACGACGCCGCTCGAGGTCTTGTAGGCGCCGCAGATCTTGTGGGGCTTCTCGACCGAGTCGGTGCCGCAGACGACCCCGGCGTCCCCGTACTTGAACGCCGGGAGCTGATCGAGGTGGATGATGAAGCTGTCGGTACGCTTGGTCAGCACCGTCGCCAGCGGGACGTCGGTGAAGCGGACGTCGCCTGCTCCCGCCACGTCACCGCATTCGCCCTCGGTGGCCCAGACGGTCAACGGGTCGGTGCAACCGGTGAGGCCGACGATCACCGTCGAGGTCCAGGTGATCGACAGGTCGTTGCCGCAAGCCTTGGCATTGAAGCGAACGGTGTCGGTGGTGCTGCCGGTGGCGCGCAGGGTGATCGTCTGCGCGGTCGCGGCGGTGGTGGCCAACAGCCCAGCAATGAGGAACGCGCGCACCATGAGTGAACCCGCCATAAAGCAACCGCTCTGCCACCTGCATAGGCCCAAAGCGTCAGTCAATCCAGCGGGTTGACGGGCGACCGCGGCCTCGCGGCTGCCAATTTGTCACGTCCGGAGGGCAAACTTGAGCGCCAGCGACGCGGCGACCTCGGCGGCGCGGCCGGTGTTGTCGAGCGCGGCGACCAGCTGCAGCGACTTTCCCTCGGCCCGGATCCGGCCGACGTGGATCGAAGGGTCGGCGGTGACGAGCATCGGCATCGGGTAGATGTTCTCCGCGGGGGTGTCGATCACCTTCACCCCGGGCACGGCCTTGAGCTGCACGCGGAGCGCGTCGGCGTCGAGCGGCCGCTCGAGCTGGGCGGAGACCATCAGCATCGTCCCGTGGAAGAACGGGGCGAGTGCGAGGGTGCAGGTCAGGCGGGTGGCGCCCCACCGCCGAGCGACCTCGACCTTGAGCGCGAGCTCGTCGGAGGTGTTGCCCCGCGGCTCGAAGGCGCCAATTTGGGGAATCAGGTTGAAGGCAAGCCGGTGGGGGAATACCGCCGGGTCTTCGAGCTCGCCGGCGTTGAGGAGGGCGGCCGTCTGTTTCTCCAGCGCTTTGACACCGGGGCGGCCGGCCCAGGCGGCGCCACAGAGCCCGACGACATCGAGGCTCTGCAGGCCGACGGTGGCCCGCACCGGCTCGAGCGCGGCGAGCAGCGCCTGGGTGGTCGGCAGCGCCACCGCGACGATCCGCCCGGTGAACGGCTGAGTGAGCAGCGCGTCCTCTTCGCCCACCACCAGCGGGACGCCGACCTCGGTGCGGAAGGCGCCGGAGAGATCGATCACCCACGCGCCGGCCTGCTGCGCGGCGAGCGCCAGGGGCCTGGCCACCGCGGGAGGACAGGCGAGGACCACCGCGTTCATCCCCTGGAAGGCCTCGGGGCCGATCTGCTCGACCTCCAGCTCCTCGCCCGCGTACTCGACCTCGGCCCCCTTGCTGTGCTCCGAGCCGAACAGGGTCAGCCCCTGGGCCGGGTGTTCCTTCGCATCGAGCGCGGCGAGCAGCTGCTCGCCCACGGCTCCGGTTGCTCCGACGATCGCGATCTGGGCTTTGGCCACTTTGGGTCTAGTCCTCTTTGAGGCGCGCGCCGGGCGGGGGCCCGGGCAGCGGGGGAAACTTCGGGTTGTCCTCGGCGCCCGAGCCGCGCAGGTAGTGGGGCTCGAGCGCGAACATCGCCGACGCGTCGTAGGCCGCCGGCACGTTCGCCAGCCGCGCGAGGCAGACCGCGCTCGGCACCGCGGGCGAGAGCCGCAGCCGTTCGCTTTGGACCCCGAGCTCGACGAGGCGATCGGCGTACTCGGCGACCGCGGGGCCGAGCACCAGGCCGCCGACGGCGAGCACCTCGGCGGCGAACGCCGGCAGCGCCAGCGCCTGCTCGACGGCGAGCGCTCGCACCGTCTGACCTTCACGCCGGTAGCGGCCAAGGTAAAGCTCGCCCTTCTTCACCACCGCGGCGCAGCACAGATCGACGCCCTCGGGGCCTTCGAGGGCGATCGCCGCCAGCGAGGAGACGCCGGCGACGGGGAGCTTCAGCGCGTAGGCGAGGCCTTTGATCGTCGCCAGCCCGATGCGCAGGCCGGTGAAGCTGCCCGGCCCCAGGCCAACCACAAGCGCTGTGAGCTCCTTCGGGGTCAGCGCATGGCGCTTCAACAGCGCATCGACTTCCCCTGGGAGCACCTCGGAGGTGCGCCGCGGGGGCCCGACGGTGAGCGCCTCGCGCACCGCTCCGCCCGGCTCGAGCAGCGCGAGGCTCAGCGTCAGGGTGGAAGTGTCGAGCGCGAGCAGCACGGGCCCAAAGCGCTTAGCCCCTTTGACGACGTCGCGCTCCGAGTCTTTCCACTCGCCGGCGAGGCTCTCTTCGGGCACCTGCGCCAGGACCAGGCAGGGAATCAGTGCGAGCGCTGCGAATGAGACGGGCTTCCAGGCGGGCATCGGTAGCTCCATGGCTTGACGGCTCAGCGCTTAAGGGGCCGCGAGTCGGGTGATCGCCGCGACCGCGCGGCCGACGCCGTCTTCGGCGCGCACCACGCGGCCCAGCTCGGCGGCCTTCGCGGTGACAGTGGCGTCTTGCACGACTTCGCGGAGCGCCGCGGCGAGCGCG
>JAYVRT010001030.1:0-3193 GCA_043776025.1 Archangiaceae bacterium
CTGGGGCTGTTGTACGCGGTCTTCCCCGCGCTGACGAAGCTCTACCCCGACCCGGTTCAGCAGCAGGAAGCCGCCCGGCGGCACCTGTCTACCTTCAACACCCACCCCTACGTGGCGGCGGCGATCATCGGCGGCGTCCTCTTCCACGAGCAGCGGCTGGCCACGGGCGAGGAGCCTCCAGAGCGAGTCACCCAGTTCAAGCAGGCGCTGATGGGGCCGCTGGCGGCGCTGGGCGACTCCTTCTTCTGGCACTCGCTCAAGCCGGCGTGCGGCGCGCTCGCGGTGGCGAGCATCCCCTTCCTCGGCGCGTGGGCGGCGGTGCTCTTCCTCGTCCTCTACAACGTGGTGCACCTCACCGCCCGCGCGTACCTCTTTCGGCTCGGGGTCACCTACGGAGAGGGGCTGGTGCGCCCCCTGAGTCGGCTCGACGTGCCCTCGTGGAGCGAGCGGCTGCGGCAGGTGGCGGCGGGCTGCGCCGGGGGCCTCGCGGCGCTGCTGGCGATCCGCTACGGCGCCCAGCAAGGGGGCCTGGGGGCGCCGCTGCTCGCCGGGGGCTGCCTCGCCTTTGGGGTGCTCGCCTGGGTGTTGGTCTCGCGGGCGCGGGTCAGTCCGTACGTGGTGCTCTACTCGGCGGCGCTGATTTCGGGCCTGCTCGGCGCGTTGCTGTGAAGGGGGCCGGGATGAAGATCCAGTCGGCGCAGGTGACGGAAGCAAGGACCCTTGCGATTTCTGGGGTTAGAGTGGTGCCCTTTTCGCGATGACTGACGAAGCCGCCACCGGGGAGTACGAGATCGTCAACGCGCTGGGGCTCCACGCCCGGGCGGCGGCGCAGTTGGTGAAGATCGCCAACCGCTTCCCCTGCGAGGTGTTGCTCGAGTGCGAGGGAGAATCGGTCAACGGCAAGAGCATCATGGGGGTGTTGATGCTCGCCGCGGCCCAGGGGATGCGGGTGAAGGTCAAGTGCAGCGGCGCGGGCGCGGCCGACTGCCTCAAAGAGATTTCGGTGCTGATCGCCAACAAGTTCGGAGAGCCGCGCTAGCGCGCCGTGCCGGATGAGCACCACCATCTCACTGCAGGGAATCGGAGCGAGCCCGGGCGTCGCGGTGGGGCACGCGTTCGTCCTCGACACCCGGCGGATCCGCACCCCGAAGGTGAAGCTCAAGCCCGACGAGGTCGAGCCCGAGGCGATGCGGTTCAAGACCGCGGTCGATCTGTCGGACGTGCAGCTGCACGAGCTCAAAGACCGGCTCTTCTCCGACAGCGAGGGCTCGCAGGGGCAGGACCACGCGCTGATCCTCGAAGCGCACCGGATGATGCTCCACGACCCGATGTTTCTCGTCGAGGTCACCCGGCTGATCCGCGACGAGGCGATCAACGCCGAGTGGGCGGTGCGGCGGGTCGCCAAGCGGCTCAAGCACCAGTTCGACAACCTCGAAGACGAGTACTTCCGCGAAAGGCGCGCCGACGTCGACTTCGTCGCCGACAGGGTGGTGCGCAACCTGCTCGGCCAGGCGGTCGACGAGGAGGTGCAGGTCCCCAACGACGCGGTGATCGTCGCCCACGAGATCTCTCCCGCGGACGCGGCGATGCTGCTGAAGACCGGGCGGGTGGCGGCCTTCGTCACCGACCTCGGCGGGCAGACCTCGCACACCGCGATCGTCGCCCGCGCCCGTGAAGTCCCGGCGGTCGTCGGCGCGATGCGCGCGAGCGAGGCGGTGCGCAACGGCGACATGGTCGCGGTCGACGGCTCGCGGGGGATGGTGCTGATCAACCCCACCGAGCAGCAGCTGTCGCTGTTCCGCGAGACGATGCGACGCCACCTCCAGGTGGAGGCGACGGCGCTGAAGACCGCCGAGCTCGAGGCGGTCACCACCGACGGGGTGCGGGTGCACCTCAACGGGAACATCGAGTTCCCCGAGGAGATCCCCTCGCTGCTCGCCCACGGCGCCGAGGGCATCGGGCTCTACCGCACCGAGTTCCTCTTCCTCAACCGGCCGCTGCCGCCCACGGAAGAAGAGCACTACCACTCGTACCGCCAGGTGCTCGAGGCGATGGGCAACCGGCCGGTCACCATCCGCACCCTCGACCTGGGCGGAGACAAGGTCCCGGGGAGAAAGTCGGACAAGGAAGCGAACCCGGCGATGGGGCTGCGGGCGATCCGCTACTGCCTCCAGCACCGGGAGATGTTCCGGGTGCAGCTGCGGGCCCTGCTGCGGGCGTCGGTGCACGGGAACATGCGGATCATGTTCCCGCTCATCTCCGGGCTCACCGAGCTGCGGGAGGCCCGGAGCGAGCTCGAGCACTGCCGCAGTGAGCTCGGCCGTGCCGGGCAGCCGGTGGGCCGACGGATGCAGATTGGAATCATGGTGGAGACGCCGTCGGCGGCGTTGATCGCCGATCGCCTCGCGCAGGAAGCCGACTTCTTCTCCGTCGGCACCAACGACCTGATTCAGTACTCGCTGGCGATCGACCGCCAGAACCGCGACGTCGCCTACCTCTACCGGCCGCTGCACCTGGCGGTGCTCCGGTCGCTGCAGAACATCATCGCCGGGGCGAAGAGCGCCGGGATCCCGGTGGCGATGTGCGGAGAGATGGCGGGAGATCCGTCGTACTCGCTGGTGCTGCTCGCGCTCGGCTTCGACGAGCTGTCGATGACCGCCGGGCAGGTGTCGTCGGTGAAGGGCATCCTCCGGCGGGTGAGCCGCACCGAGGCGGTGGCGTTGCTCAACAAGGCGATGGAGTTCTCCACCGCCGAAGAGATCGAACGCTTCGTCCGCGCGGAGATGGAACGCCGCTTCGCGAGCGCGGAGTAGCCGCCGGTGGCCGGCGTCTGCGCCCCCTCGGTGGTGAAGCTGCCGGACGCCTGGTTCGCGGTGTGCGAGTCGGGGCAGCTTCGGGCCGCGCCGCTGGCGGTGACGCTGCAGGGGACGCCGCTGGTGCTCTTTCGCGCCGCCGGGGGAGCCGCGACCGCGCTGCTCGACCGCTGTCCCCACCGCAACGTCCCGCTGTCGATGGGCAAGGTCGTCGGCGGGACGCTGCAGTGCGGGTACCACGGCTGGCGCTTCGACGGCGCCGGGCAGTGCTGTGAGATTCCCGGGCTGGTCGGCGGCGGCGAGGTCGGGTTGAAGGCCCGCGCCGCCGAGGCCTACCCGGCCCGCGAGCAGGAAGGGTACGTCTGGGTCTACTCCTCGCC
>JAYVRT010001031.1:0-3186 GCA_043776025.1 Archangiaceae bacterium
GGCCTGGTGACGGTGCTGGCGGGAGCCTCGCACCTGGTGCTCAACGGCAACGCGCTGTTCCTGCGGGTCAGCCGGGAGAAGTTGATCGAAGTGCTCGGCGCGGGCGCCTGAGCGGCGCTACGGGTTGAGCTCGTGCTCGAGCTTCTTCGCCGACGCGGCGGCCGCGTCTTGCCCGCACTCTTCTTCGTTCGCGCCGACCTTCTTCCGCGGCAGGTCGCGCAGCTTCATCAGCTTCGGCACCGCCTCGAGGCTGTGGAGCTCTCCCAGGCGCACCGCGGCGATCCGGCGGATCCGGCAGTCGTTGCTCTCGAGCGCGTTCTCGTAGAGGTCGACCAGCCACAGCCCCTGACCCGCGTACTCGAGGTCGGTGAAGCGCAGCGCGCCCCACTGCGCCTTGTCGGTCGGTCCGGTCGCGACCTTCTGCAGCACCGGCAGGGTCGAAGTGCGCGGCCAGGCGGCGATCAGCTTGCGCACCGGCGCCGCTTCCTTGCGGCCGAAGTCGTCACAGAGCGCGCGGACCAACTCCGGCTCCAACGGCACGCCCTCGCGGGGCGCGAGCGAGGCGAACAGCTCCAGCTCCTCGTCGTGGCGATCCACCTGGTGCAGCGCGGCGGCGCGGAGCATCACCATCGCCGGCGTCTTCGCCAGCTCTCCGGTGTCGTCGATTGCCTGCAGCGCCTCGGACCCGCGGTTGTCCCAGAGCAGCTTGCGCGCCACCCGCTCGGGCGCGTGGAGCATCATCCAGACCCACCCGCCCGCCGCGGCGACGACGACGAGAGCTCCCGCGAGGATCCACCGCCCCCGCCGCCACCGCGAGGTCGCCTGCATCTCCTGGGTCAGCCGGCGAACCACCAGCGGTGCGCCGCCCTCGGCCGTCACCCGAGGGGCCGAGAGGTGGGCCAGCGCCTGGGCGAGCTCGGCGGCGTTGGCGACGCGATCTGCCGGGGCCTTCGACAGGCACTGCATCACCAGCGCGGTGAGCATCGGGTGCGCGGCGAGCTGTGGCGCGGCGTCGAGCAGCGGCCGCGGCGCGGTGTGCACGTGCTGGGCGATGAACTCGCCCGGAGACGGGCCGGGGTACGGCAGCACGCCGGCCAACATCCGGTAGGCGACGACGCCGAGCGAGTAAAAGTCGCTGGGCGCCTCGGGCGGCTTGCCCATCGCCTGCTCCGGCGAGAGGTACTCCGGCGTGCCGAGCACCATCCCCGCCTGGGTGACGTTGTTGGTCGGCGAGTCGGAGTCGGCCAGACGGGCGATGCCGAAGTCGAGCAGCCGGGCCTGCTCCGAGCCGTCGGGCTGCTTCGTCAGCAGCACGTTCTCCGGCTTGAGGTCGCGGTGGACGATGCCCCGCGCGTGGATCGCCGCCAGCCCCTGGGCGAGCTGGGTGAGGATGCGCATCGCCGCCTCGACAGGCACCGGCCCCTCGCGCAGCCGCGCCTCGAGCGTCTCGCCTTCGACGTACTCCATCACCAGGCAGGCGTAGTGTTGGTGGAAGCCGAACTCGATGACCCGCACCACCGCCGGGTGGTCCACCGAGGAGAGCAGCAGCGCCTCGCGGCGAAAGCGATCCGCCATGCCCGGCTGTTGGTTCAAGTCTTCGCGCAGCACCTTCACCGCCACGGTGCGGCCCAGCGACACCTGGGTGGCGCGGTAGACCAGGCCCATTCCGCCGCCACCCATCAGCTCGTCGATTCGGAAGCGGCCTCCGAGGATCAACGCCTGGGGCGCGAAGAGCGCGTTGCCCATCTTGGTGTCCGCGGTGCTCATTGGAGGCCCCAGCACAATGCCCGAACACGGGGTTTTTCCCACGCGGTTAGATCGTTCTGCCGGCTCATTCGTGTCAGGGCGGAATGACCCACCTGCTCGTCGCCCTCGCCGCCACCCTCACGCTCGCCGCTCCGGCGGGTGAGACCGAGAAGCTCAAGGCCAACACCCCCGACTGGATCTCCAGTGGAGAGTTCAAGGGTCAGAAGATCCTGATGGCCGACTTCTACGGCCAGGGCCCGCTGAACTACGTGCCCGACGTCATCCGCAAGCTCGGCTTCACCGTCGAGGTGCAGCTCAACCCCGCGCACCTGCCCAAGCTCGACGGCTACGACCAGCTGTGGGTCGTCTCCAACTGCGGCGCGAGCAGCTTCGACGGCACCGACGTCGCGAAGGTGAAGGCCTTCGCCGCGCACGGCAAGGGCGTCTACGTGCTCACCGACAACGTCCCCTGCGTCAACGAAGGCAACCAGATCGGCCAGGCGCTGCACGGCATCACCATGACCGGCGACTACATCGGCGAGCAGCTGATTCACGTCGTGCCCGCCGGCGCGGTGGCGAAGATGGTCGAGGAAGCGAAGAAGTCGGGCGACCTGGGCAAGCTCGCCGAGCTGCGCCGAGCCGGGTACCTCAACGGGAAGCTCTACGCCGAGGACCACGAGCTGCTCTCGGGCATCGAGCGGATCTACGAGGGCGTCACCATCTGCCACATGTCCGACTCGCCGGACCTCGAGGTCATCCTGCGCGCCTCGGACAACCAGTCGCTGGTCGCGGTCTCGAAGAAGAAGGGCGAGAACCTGCTCTACGACTGCGGCTTCACCCGCATGTACAACCGTTGGGAGACGTCGAAGCAGACGTCGAGCCGCTGGTACCAGAACGTCGCCGCGTACCTGGCAGGCAAACGCCGTACGGACCTGGCGACCCGATGAGGACTCCCATGAACACCCGAATGCTGTGCGCCGCCGTCTGTGCCGTCGTCACCCTCACCACCCCGGCCCTCGCCGACGAAGCCTCGGAGAAAGCCGCGGCCGATCTGCTTCACCGCCGCCTCGAGCGCGAGCACCCCGAGGACGCCGCGTTGCTCAAGTCGGTCAAGGGCAAGGACATCGTCGTCGTCGCCGGAGAGATGGACCACATCGAGCAGGTGCTCGCGGCGACCGGGATTCCCTTCACCTTGATTCAGCCGAGCCAGGTGGCCGAGTTCCAGCTGCGCTCGTCGATGGCGCTGATGGTCAACTGCCCGGGGACGATGCCGGACGCGGGGGTCAAGCGCATCGAGCGCTTCGTCCGCGCCGGCGGGTTGCTCTACACGACCGACTGGGCGCTGCGGAGCATCATCGAGAAGGCCTTCCCCAACACCATCGCCTTCGCCGGGGCGCTCACCGAGGCCGAGGTGGTGCCGGTGGTGGTGGACAGCACCAG
>JAYVRT010001032.1:0-10878 GCA_043776025.1 Archangiaceae bacterium
CGCCGGTGCCGGTGCCGCCGCCGGCTCCCCCGGTGCCGCCGCCGCCGCCTGCTCCGCCACCGGTGCCGCAGTAGCCGCTGCTGGCGTTCGCCGTGCTCGCACCGGTGATCCAGCCGGCCGCGGTGTAGGCGCCGTTGGTGGCCGCCGTGGTCGCGACCGACTTGATCCACGCCGCCTGGCCAAAGACGCTCTCGTAGGCCGCGTCGTTGCAGGCGTTGCCCGGACCGCGGGACACAGTGCCAAGCACGCGACCGAGCGAGTCGAGCGCCGGCCCGCCGGAGTCGCCCTCGCAGACGCCCTTGGACGCCGAGGTGCCGCCTTCCCACTCCTGGCTGGCGCTGAGGCCGGCACAGTTGTTGGCGCAGAGGACGTTGAGTCCGCTGACGGTGTAGCGGGTACCGGCCGCCTGCCCGGTCGGCGAGGTAATGCCGAAGCCGACGGCGGTGTACGCCTCGTTGAAGCTGACCGCCTGGTCGACGCGGGGGATGATCGGGCAGACGCCGTTGATCTTGGTCGACAGCTCGAGGACGGCCATGTCGCCGCCGCAGATGTTGGCCCCGGCCACGCGGACGGCGCTGACCCCGAACCAGGTCGAGTTGTTGATCGCCGGGAAGCTGCCGTTGCTGAACTGCGTCGCGGCCGCGGTCGCGCTGGTGGTCACCGCGAACGACGAGTTGCCGTAGTTGGTGCCGAAGGAGCCGCCGGAACAGCTCGACCCGACGACGTTGGCGACGCAGTGGTGGGCGGTAAGGACCAGGTTGGGGGCGATCAGCGAGCCCGAGCAGATCGCGATCCCCTGCCCGGCGACGTTGATCATGATCGCGACCACCGCGGTGTCGGTGGTGTCGAGCGTGCCGCCTTGAATCGACTGGCGGGTGCTGGCGCGGACGATCAGCTCGTCGCGATCTGTGTTGGCTCCGGTGCAGGCGATGAACGACGAAACGAGAAGCAGCGAGGCAAACGGACGAACCGCGAGAGGCATTTGAAGCTCCGCCTTGCTCCGGTCGGCCAACCGAGCGGCAGCTTCTTAGACTGCCCGTTTCGGATTTGGCAACTCGCGCCGCGTCAGCGCGAGGTGAACCAGCCGGTGACGTCACCCGGCGCGCTGTCGAGCCAGGCGTGGCCAGCGTTGGGGTCGGTGACCACCTGCGTCGGGGTCTTCTGTGCCTCGAGCGCGTCGCGATAGGCGCGCATCGTCGAGATCGGCACCGTCTGGTCCTTCTCGCCGTGCATGAAGAGCGTCGGCGGGTGGTCCGCCGGCAGCGTCGCCGGGATCGAGCACAGCGCCCCTCCGCACGTCGCCCACGAGCCGGCGGCGATCGCCAGCGCGCGGAACTTGCCCGGGTAGGAGGCGGCCATCCGGCTGGTCATGTAGCCACCGCTGGAGATCCCGGTGGCGTACATCCGCGAAGCGTCGAGCGGCCCGTAGGTGCCCGCGGCGACCCCCTCGAAGATCTTCAGCAGCAGGCGGTGGTCGTCGGACGACGGCCAGTCAGAGGAGAACGGCACCACGTTGGTGTCCCAATAGGTGCTGCCGTCGGCGCGCGTCTTCGGAGTCAGCACCGCGAACCCCGCGTCGAGCAGCGAGCGCAGCACGTGGCCCTGGCTCCACCCGCCGAACGGCATCCCGGGAGCGACGTCCCAGAAGGTGTTCGCCGAGAAGAACGAGCCCTGGAACATGAACACCACGGGCCACCCGGCGGCAGGCGGCGTCCCCACCGGCACCTGCCAGTGCAGCCCGCGATCGCCCAGGCCGAGCCCGCCGGGCGAGACGGTGACCGAGTGGTGGGCGCAGTGGAGCGACGTCGCCGTCTCGGTGCAGCGAGAGACCAGCGCCCCGGTGGCGTCGGTGGAGCCGCCGTCCGCGTCCGAGGGGTCATGCACGTCCAGATGCGGGCCGCAGCCACACAGGACCAACAGGGCGAGGAGCAGGGCGCGCATTTCCGGCGGTGGTAAAGCGGCAACCGCGTCCCCCTGTCAAATCGAAACCCGGTGTGAGCAAGCTGCCACCCCCCGATGATCCTCTCCACGATCGTGATCGCGTCGCTGCTGGCCGCCCCCGGCGACGCGCCGGTGCGGTCGGCCCGGCTTCTTCCCGAGTCGGCGCAGGCCGGGCCGGTGCGCCCCAGGCTCTGGCCGCCGGTGCTCGCGACCGTCGGGGGCGCCGGCCTCGCCCTGGCCGGCCTCGGCCTGATCTGGACCGGGATCTTCGTCGGCTATTGGTACGCGTTCAGCTTCGCGACCGCAGCGGTGGTGATGCTCACCGCCGGCATCGTCGTCTTCGCGGTGGCTGTGCCGCTGACAGTGCTGGGCGGGATCAAGCTTCGACAAACATTGCGCGCCCGGCGCGAGTTCGACGAAACGATACAGCGGCAGGAGCATCCGCCTCTGGTGACGATTGCGACGTTCTAATTCCGTGTATTCCGGCGGTTAGCCCCATCAAGGTAAGCGATTAGTTTCAGCCACTTACCTTCGAAGGGGGGCTTGTGTTCAGCCACCGACCCCATGCTAAGCGGACACGTCAGCAATCGCAGGAGGAGTGATGCTCGAAGCCGTCGTCTCGAACGGAGTGATCCGCAACCGCTGTCCAGTTGATCTTCACCCGCTGGTGCCGGTGCCGGTGACGACCGACGCCGACGTGACGGCGGTGGTGGCGCGGGCGCGGGCAGCGCAGCCGAAGTGGGGACAGCTCGGCTTCGAGCAGCGCGCGGTGCTGATGAAGCGGGCCGGGAAGCTGATGCTCCAGCGGCGGCAGGAAGTGCTCGAGCTGCTCCACGACGAGGCGGGAAAGACTCCGGGCGAGGTGTTGATGGGCGAGTCGCTGGGCGCGCTGCAGTTCATCAGTGACTGGATCGCCGTCGCCCGCCCGTACTTGAAGCCGAAGAAGCTGCCGATCTCCAGGGTCGCCTTCCCCGGCAAGTCCGGGGTGATCGAGTCGGTGCCCCGCGGCGTGGTCGGGATCATCTCCCCCTGGAACTTCCCGCTCGCCAACTTCTTCAAGCCGGTCTTCGCGGCGCTGATCTCCGGAAACGCGGTGGTGCTCAAGCCGAGCGAGCACTCCCCGCGGATGGGCGCGTGGCTCGTCAAGACGATGGGTGAGCTGCTCCCCGTTGACGTGCTCACCTGCGTCCAGGGTGACGCGTGGGTCGGACAGCAGCTGATCCGCTCGGGCATCGACGCCCTCACCTTCACCGGCTCGACGCAGACGGGGCGCAAGGTGGCGAAGCTCGCCGCCGAACAGATGATCCCGGTGAGCCTCGAGCTGGGCGGCAAGGACGCGGCGATCGTGCTCGCCGACTGCGACTTCGATCGCACCGTCGCCGGGGTGATGCACTGGGCGCTGACCAACGCCGGCCAGTCGTGCGGAGGGATCGAGCGGGTCTTCGTCGAGAACGCGATCGCCGATCGCTTCGTCGAACGGCTGGCCGCCGCGGTGGCCGCACTGCGGGTCAGCTCGGGCGATCCCCAGAGCGCCGACGTCGGGCCGCTGATTCAGCAGGCGCAGCTGCAAGTGGTAGAGGAGCACGTGGGCGACGCGATCGCCCACGGCGCCAAGGTCGTCTGCGGCGGCAAGCGCAGCGGCAAGGGCCTGTGGTTCGAGCCGACGGTGCTCGATCACTGCGCCGACCCCGAGATGAAGGTCCTCACCGAGCCGACGTTTGGGCCGGTGATCCCGATCGTGCGGGTGAAGAACGCCGACGAGGCCGTCGCGCTCACCAACGCCTGCGACTACGGGCTCAACGCCTCGGTCTGGACCAAAGACCTCGAGCGCGGCAACGCGATCGCCCGGCAGCTGCAGGTCGGCACCGCGTTCATCAACAACCACGCCTTCACCGGCGCGATCCCCGCGGCGCCGTGGACCGGGGTGAAGAGCTCGGGCTACGGCATCGCCAACAGCACCTTCGCGCTCGGCCACTACACCCGCCCGCGCACGGTGGTGACCGACAAGAACACCAAGGCCGACGCCTGGTGGTTCCCGATCGACGCCACGATGGAAGAGCTGGGCCACCGGCTCGCCGAGGTGCAGGTGGGCAACGTGCTCGCCGGCCTCAAGGTGCCGCTGCTGATCGCCGAGCGGCAGAGGACGGTGCTCCGCTTCGTTCGCGAAGGGATCCACAAGGCGGCCGAAGCGGCGCCGAAGAAGGGCCTGGCCGCGCGGGCGTTCGGTGCGGTCGAGGCGAAGCTGTTCCCTGCCCTGGCGAAGCTGGGCAAGACCGGGCTGACCCAACGCGAGCGCACCTGGGCCCGGGTGACGATGGAGACGATCTACGTCCGCAAGCCGGGCGACCCCACCGTGCCGGTGCCCCGCGAAGAGGCCGACCAGTACGTCGACGACTTCTACGCGGCGCTGCCCTTCCCCTCTAACCTCGGGCTCCGGGCGGCGATCTGGAGCTACGGCCTGGCGCCGCTGGTGACCCGGCCAGGCCTGAAGACGCTGGAGCAGCTGGCCGACGAAGAGCAGCAGGAAACGATTCAGGCGTTCGCCCAGAGCAAGAGCTACCTGGTGCGCCAGCTGTCGCTGCTGATGAAGACCACCGGGGGGATGAAGTACGCCGCCACCAGCCGGCTGCGGTCGGTGGGCGCGGTGCCAATCCCGAAGAACCCGAGGGCGAGGGCCTGAGATGAACGCTCCCAGCTTTGGAACCAGCTCCCAGCTGTTCCCCGACGATCTCGAATTGCTCCCCGAAGGCTCGGTGGTCGACGGCGCCGAGGTCGAAGGGGATCTCGACGACATCGCCGACTACGTGGTGATCGGCTCGGGCGCCGCCGGGGCGACCGCCGCGCTGCAGTTCGCGCGCGCGGGCCACTCGGTGGTGATCATCGAGGAAGGCCCGTGGGTCCGCACCCGGGAGTTCAGCCCCGACGTCTTCGTCGCGATGCGCCAGATGTTCCGCGACATGGGTTCGAACATGGCCAGCGGCCGCGCGCTCTTCCCGCTGGTGCAGGGGATGTGCGTCGGCGGCAGCACCACGATCAACTCGGCGATCGCCTGGCGGCCTCCGGAGCAGGTGGTCGACGGGTGGAACTCCCACTTCGGCCTCGGCGGCGCGATGACCTTCAAGGCGCTCGACCCCCACTTCACCGAGCTGGAGCGCGAGCTGTCGGTGCGCCCGGTCGACGACAAGGTGCTCGGCAACGACAACCGGCTCTTCGCCGAGGCGGCGACCAAGCTCGGGCTCAAGTCCGAGCGGGTGCAGCGCTACGACGGCGGCTGCGATGGCAGCGCGATGTGCCTCACCGGCTGTTCGACCGGGAAGAAGCTGGGGATGGCGGTCACCTACGTGCCCCAGTCGCTGCACGCGGGCGCGAAGATCTACACCTCGGCCAAGGCGCTGAAGGTCGAGTCGAAGTACGGGCGCGCGACGGGCGTGCTCGCCCGCTTCGGGGCCCGGGGCCGGCCGATGCTTCGCGTCCGGGCCCGGCGGGGAGTGATCGTCGCTGCCAGCGCAGTGCAGACCGCGGGCCTGCTCCAGCGCAGCGCGGTGCGGTTGCCCGCGCTGGGCAAGTACTTCAGCGTCCACCTCGCGACGAGCATGACCGCGGCGTTCAACCACTCGATCGGGATGGAATTCGGCGCCACCCAGGGCTTCAACAGCACCCACTTCGTCGGCACCGATCGCCTCAAGCTCGAGGCCCTCTGCCTGCCGCCTGAGATGACGCTGGTGCGGCTGCCGGGCGTCGGCCGCCGGCTGATGGACAACCTGATGAACTACCAGCGCCTGCTCAACTGGGCGGTGGTGATTCGCCCCGAGGCCTACGGCACCGTCGGCGACGTGCTCGGCAAGACGATGGCCCGGTACACCGCCGCGCCCACTGACATCTCCCGGGTGCGCAAGGCGCTCAAGGTGCTGGCGGAGATGGCGTTCGCCGTGGGAGCGAAAGAGGTCTTTCCCAGCATCCACGGCACGCCAGATCTGAAGTCGCCCGACGACCTCAAGGTCTTCGACAACGCCTCGCTCGACCCGCGCGACTACGGGATCATGGCCTCGCACATGTTCGGCGGAGCGCGCATGGGCCCGGACGCGAAGACGAGCGCGGTCGGACTCGACTTCCAGGTCCACCAGACCCGCGGCATCTACGTGCTCGACAGCAGCATCTTCCCCACCAACCTCGGGGTGAACCCGCAACACACGATCATGGGCGTGGCCCGCTTCGGAGCGCACAAGATCCTCGCCACCCCGTTGCCCCCGCGCGGCTGATCAGGCCACGGGGGTCGGGGTCGCCGCGGCCGCGGGCGGCTTCTCCACCGCCGGCGCGAGCAGCACCGGCAGCACCACCAGCACCGTCGCTGCGGCCATCACCTCGCCGCAGACCGCCGCCCAGCCGAAGGTCCGCAGCGCGCCCGACTGCGCCACCAGCAGCGAGGCGTAGCCAATCACCGTGGTCAGCGAGCAGAGGAAGATCGCGCCGCCCATCTTCACGCAGGCGCGCCGCGCGTCGAGCTTGAGCGCGTCCATCGCTCCCAGCAGGTTGACGACGTAGTCCGCCCCGACGCCGATGGTGATCGGCACCGCCGCGAAGTCGAGCATGTTCAGCTGGATCCCGAAGGCGAGCATGTTCGCCTGGGCGAGCAGCGCCACGATGCCGATGCTCCCGACCACGAGGACGATGCGCCACGGCTTGCGGATCAGCAGTGGGGCGAGCACCAGCGCCACCAGCAGCGCCACGGTGAGAATCACCTTCGGCGCCTCGTCGTGCACCAGGCGGATGATCTCCGCCATGAAGAGGAACCCGCCGCCCACCACCGCGCCCTTCGGCAGCGGCACCGAGTGCAGCTCGTCGGCGAAGCGGAGCACGTTGCGGCCGTCGTTGTAGTTGATCTTCAGCGAGGGGAAGAGCAGCACCACCCGGGAGCTGTCGCCGCTGACCTCGGTGAACGGGGCCTTGAGCGAGGTGGGCACGTCGGCGAGCGCGATCGGCATCAGCGACGACTCCGAGAGCCAGGCGTCAAGGTACGGCTTGATCCGCGGAGGGATCTTGTCCTCGGGCACGTTCTTCAACGACTCCTTGAACTTTTTCAGCCGCCCGATGCGTTCCTCCTGAATCGGCAGCGGGGGAGCAAACTCCTCGATCGTCTCCACCCGCTCAGCGACGTGGTCCGGTCCATCGACCATCGTCCGGCGCAGGTCGTGGGCCAGCTGCTCCCGTTCTACCGGGTCGTCGACCAGCCCCGCGACGGGGTTGAGCCAGATGCCGAAGACCTCGCCCACCTTCGGATCCCACGAAGCGCTGCCGGTCTTCAGCGACTCGCGGTTGCGCAGGCCCTGGAGATCCATCTCGTACAGCCCGTTCTTCAGGCCGTACTGAACCCCGAGCCCAGCACCGATCAGCGAGACGACAACGAAGCCGAGCGCCGCCAGCCGGGGCAGGCTCACGTGCTTGAAGTACGCCGAGAGCCACAGCTGAGTTGAAGTCACCCGCTCGACCCGCGGGGGGTTGAAGAGGCTGATCGCGACCGGCATCGCGATGAAGGTGAAGATCCAGGTGGTGATCATCCCCATCCCGCCGATCCACCCGAACTGGGAGAAGCCACGGAAGGTCGACACCGAGAGCGCGCCATAGGCCGCCGACGCCGAGAGCGCCGCGGCGAGGGTGCCGAAGAGCGCCTGCCGCCCGCCTTTGTAGATCGCCACCGGCCGTGGCTCGTCCTGGGGGCGCGAGCGGTAATAGGCGAGAAAGAGCAGCGGGTAGTTAATGCCATTACCGGCGATGATCGAACCGAGGAATGCGGTGTTCGAGTTGAGGTGGTGGACGCTCAGGCGGCCAATGGCGAAGGTGAAGATCAAGCCCGGCACCAAGGCGAAGAGCACCGCGACCAGCCCTCGCACCGAGCGGAAGTAGAGGAGGATCACCCCACCGACGAGGAGGAATACCAGCGCCGAGGAGAGCGAGATGTCGCTCAAGATCGCCGCGTGCTCCTCGACGAGGTTGGCGACCTCGGCGGTGTAGGCGACCACCAGACCCGGCGGGTAGTTGGGCCGCAGCGCCGCCACCTCTTCCTTCACGTGGTTGAGCAGGTTCAGCGACGGGTCGAGCTCGGTCTCCGAGCCGCCGAGCAGGATCATGATCACCACCCGCTTGCCGCCGGGCGTCTCGTAGAAGCCGGTGGGGAACCGATCGTTGGCGGTGATTTCCTTGTTCAGCTTCTCATCGAGCTCCTTCCAGGACTGGGGCGGTGCGGCGTCGTCGTCGCCGAGGTCGACGAAAAGCGGGTTGGCCTCGAGCTTGGCATGGCGCACCGCCCCTTCCGCCTGGCCGAGGATCTCGGCGAAGCGCTCGCCCGGCAGCAGCAGCAGCGCGTGATCCCGCACCCACTTGCACTCGTCGTGGCAGCCCAGCTGGATCAGGCGCGCCTCGGGAAGGTGGCGGGCCTCGAGCCGATTGCCCAGCTCCCGGACGAAGCGCCGGTTGGTGTCCCCGTCGGGCGACTCGACTACCACGATCAACCGCGCCTGGCCGCCGAGCCGGTCGTGCAGCTTCTCGAGGGCCACCACCGCCGGCGCGTCATGGGGCAGCAGCTCGGTCAACCCGGCGCGGACGTCGGAGAAAAACTGCACCGTGAGGAACAGCGGGAAGGCGCAGACCAGGCCGAGGATCAACGCGGCAACGCCGGGGCGGGCGTCGATCCGTTCGAGGATCTTCAGCAGCCTGAGGTTCACCTTTTCGTCAGGAGGGGCTTGCACGGAGAACCGGTGCCGACGCCTTAGACAATCACTGCGGCGGCATCAATTCCGAAGGTGCCCCGGGCGGCGGCGCCGCCACCACCCCGGCTGCGGGCGACAGCAGGGGCGAGAGGAACCCCAGCGCGACCCAGACCAGCTGGGCGAGGTGGGTCAGCAGCGCCATCGCCACCGCGTCGCCCACCGACAGCGAGAGCAGCTTCGAGGTCACCGCGTAACCGGCCTCGGTGATCCCCACCTGCCCGGGGATCGCGTCTCCCACCACGCCGCTGGCCATGTAGATCGACGTCGAGGTCAACGCGTGGATCAGGCCGTAGACGCCGCCGACCGCGGCGAGCAGCACCGCGCGCTGGGCGGTGAGCGCCAGCCGGCTGACGGTGACGATCGCCAGCGGAGGCCCGAGCGGGAAGTTCGACTGCAGGTGATCGTCGACCGCCGAGCCCCAGGCCCCTCCCCCGGGGAAGAACCGGGCGATGCGCGTGCCCAGCTTGGTGTGGCGGGCGACGAGCAATATCCCGCCCCCTAAGATCGCAGTGAGGAAGAAGTTGCCCACCGTCGCCCAGAACAGCCAGGTGAAGCCCACCAGCAGATAGACGGCGATCGCGCAGGGCACCGAGATGATCGCGTTGCCCAGCAGGGTGATCCCCTGGATGTGGGTCGCGGTCGCCGCCGCCCGCGGGAAGCCGACAAAGCGGGCGAGCATCGCGGCGCGGGCCGCTTCTCCCGCCGCCCGGCCGAAGGGCAACACCGCCATCAAGGAGTAGCTGAAGATGCTCGAGCGGAAGATCTCCTTCGTCGGCACCTTGGCGCGCTCGGTCTTTCCGTAGAGGACGAAGACGCACCACGCCTCGGCGCCGACCACCACCGCTTCGAGGGCGACGATCAACGGAAAGAGGAACGGCGCCCGGATCAGCGCCGCCCAGACGGTCGCCGGGCCGGAGCGCTCGACTACGATCGCGACCACCGACAGGCCGATCACCGCCGCCAGGACCCGCCCGACGGTCGACCGCGCGAGGGTGTTGAGGCGCTTCACGCGCGCGCGACGGAGTGCGAGGTGACGACGTCGCCGAGGTTCTTCCAGACTGCCTCGAAGGCGTCGGCGTAGGCCTCGCACAGCGAAAGCGGCTGGCCGGCGATCGGGTGCGACTGCGAGAAGAGCACCAGCGAGCTGTCGAGCAGGCGGATGGTCTGGGGGTACTCAGACAGCTCGTAGCTCACCGGTGCGCCGTGATCCCACGGGCAGCCTTTGCCGTAGCCGACCTTCTCCCGGAACACGCGCTGGGCCGGCACCGGCATCGACTGCCAGAGCACCGCGTCGACGCCGTCAGCCTTGAGCGCGCAGAGCACCGCGTCGCGGATCTTCTTCGGCGGGGCGTCGACCCCAACCCTGGCCCCGTCGAGACGGACCCGGTACTTGTGGAAGCAGCTGGTGTCGCCGGGGTTGAGCACCGGAGCGGTGACGCCGGGAAGCTTCGCGAGCCGGTTGCTGAGGTAGGCGGCGTTGCGCTGGGCGGCGGCGTTGAGCTCGGGCAACCGCTGCAGCTGGGCCCGCGCCACCGACGCCGACAGCTCGGTGGTCCGGTACATCCACCCCATCGCTTGCGAGTCGTAGGCGCGATCGCCGTCGAGGGGGCGATCGACCCGGTAGCTGTTCTCTTCTTCGAACCGCACGTTCTCTCCGAACATGCGGGTGCGGTTGGCGCGCTCGAGCATCCCATCGTCGTCGGTGACGAACAGGCCGCCCTCGCCGCAGGCCAGGCTCTTCGACGACTGGAGGCTGAACGCGGCCGCCGCGCCGAAGGTGCCCAACTTCTTCCCCTTGTGCTCGCTGCCCACGGCCTGGCAGGCGTCCTCGAGCAGCACCAGGTTGTGCTTCTTCGCGATCGCCTGCAGCGCGTCGAGGTCACACGGAGTCCCGTGGATGTGCACCGGGAGGATCGCCTTCGTCCGAGGGGTGATCGCCTTCTCCACCAGCGCCGGGTCGACCCCGAGCGTCTTCGGCTCGATGTCGACGAACACCGGGATCGCGTTCTGGTGCAGCACCGACAGGGGCGTGGCGACGAAGGTGAAGGCGGAGGTGATCACCTCGTCACCCGGGCCCACCTGCGCCGCCGCGAGCGCCAGGTGGAGCGCCGCGGTGCCGCTGTTGGTGGCCAGGCAGTGCTTGACGCCCAGGTACTGGGCGAACTCGCGTTCG
>JAYVRT010001033.1:0-3174 GCA_043776025.1 Archangiaceae bacterium
CCGGTGAGCTTGAAGGGCGCGTCGAGGGACCCGACCAGCACCTCGACGGAGACCTCTTCTCCGACCTCGAGCGGCAGGTCGCAGTCGAGCCCGATCCCGCCGCGGCAGAGGTTGTCCATCGTCGCGTAGAACTCGGTCGCCGCGTGGCAGCGGAGCTCGACGCGGCGGAAGAGCCGGGGAGCCTGGCGCCGCCCTACCCCTTTGCCCGCGAGCAGCAGGTCGAGGCAGCGGGCGAGCCGGATGCCGTCAGAGGGCTCGACCGCGACGAACTGGATTCCGTACGCGGCCTCGGTCTCCTGGCTCGAGACGCGCAGCACCTCGCCTAGGACAGCCACCGGCGGAACGTCGCCGACGTGGAACTTGAGCGACACCGTCTCGCGGATGTCGGCGATCCCCGGGGGAGCGAGCAGCAGCGCCGAGCCGAGCGCGAGGTTGCGGATCCGCCCGTCGGTGGTGCCGTCGACGACGCAGAGAATGTCCGTCTCGATGCGGACCCGCGCCCGCTTGTTCTCCAGCGTCATCGATGAGGCCCCTTTGGCTTGGGTCGATCGTAGCAGGGTGGTCGCGGCACAAAGCGATTCGTACCCGCGAGGTGGGGGTCTCCACCCACTCCCGGTTTGGTGACAGAGTTGAGCGCCGCATGTTCAAGCTCGACTCCGACAAAGCGCTCCTCGATGCATTCCGCCCCAGGGACCGGAAAGTGGTGGAGCTGCCCTCCGCGATCACCCTGCCCGTTTTCGTGCGTGACTACCTCGCCTGGACTCACCCGGCGGGTGGCCGCGTCTACCTCGTCTTCGCCGTGCCGGACGGGGCACCGACGGGCATCGTCTTCGACACCAACGGCGGCGGGGGGACGCTGGTCCCTCGCATGTGCGACTGGTGCCACAGCGCAGGGGTGGGGACGCAGGTCGGATTGCTCGTCGCCGCGATCAATTCGAAGAAGCGCGCCGGCGCGCACCTCTGCGCGGACTTGAGCTGCAAGCAGAAGCTCACCGACGAGGCCAACCGCAGCGGCGTGAGCGTCCTTCCGGTGATGGAGAAGCTGATCGACCGGATGGGCCGCTTCGCCAGTCAGGCCCTGAAGATTGACCTGTCGGGCGCCGGCCGCTGAGACGGCTCAGTTCGGGCTCGGCTCGGGGGCGAGGGCGGCCAGGTTCTGCGACAGGCGGTACTTCCCGACGAACGGCTGCGGCCCACCGCGTGTTGCCGACGGGTGCGCAGTCCGGGAGGTCCTGGAAGCAGCGGGAAAAATTCGCGTGGGCATGCGGACCGGACCGTCACCGGAATCGAGGCCGAGGTCAAATCGCGGCTAACCTTGAGCGATGCGTTCCCGTCACGCCGTCGTCCTCGCGCTGGCACTGTTGGCTGGCTGCGCGCAGCGGCTCCCGGTGGAGAAGCTCCCCGCGTTTGCGTCCTACGACGCGTGGTGTGGGCAGCTCAAAGGGGCCACCTGCAAAGGTGAGTGGGCGGGAGGCAAGGGCGAGACGACCGTGCTCGGGGCCCATCGCTTCGTCGAGATCGAGGCCGCGGCGACGGCTGACTTCGGCGGCGGGCCGTCGGTGCTGCTCGAGTTCAAGACGGAGCACGGGCTGGTGTACCAACCGCTGGGGGCCATCGGCAGCACCGGCCGCAGTGGGAGCACGACGCTGAACATCGAGGGCGTCTGGGTGCACGGGAGCGTCCTCGACGTGCGCACGCACAGCCGGACCACGTCGAACTCCGGGATCAGCGACTCGCAGGAGGCGAGCTTCCTCGTCGTCGGCTCAGCCGGCGTCGGCGTCGTCCGGGTGCACCTGGGCACCAACAGCCGCGACGACCTGGGCCGGGCCAAGGGCAGCTTTGGATCACTCAGCTGGAATGGCGGCACCCTCGAGAGCAAGGGGACCCGCCTCAAGGACGGGTCGTACCGGTTGGCGACGCCGTAGCCGGCGAAAAAGAATGCCCTGCAACCGGTGAAGATTGCAGGGCAATTAATGTGGAGGCGGTGGGAATCGAACCCACGTCCGAAAGCCTTGGGCGCTACGGCACTACGTGTGTTGTCCGCGATTTAATTTTAGGCCGCTTCACCTTCCACGGACGAAATGAGCCGCGGCCTGTCCTGGCTGTTTCTCGCTCCCCGCGCCCAGGCACTGAGGAAGCCAGTCTGCATTATGACAGTCGTGACCCCAGCCCACAGACCGAGACCGGGACGACCGTGCTTTGCGGGTTTTTACGCCGCGAGAGCAAGCTCAACGTTGTCGTTGGCTTTTTTGGTTTTTGCCCCAGATTTTTACGAGCCCCGGAACCAGCTCGACACGCGTCGCAGCACTTCTATGCCCTCGTCGAAACCGGTCGCCCCCGGTTGGTACGTCGACGACAACTTCTCTCCTTTCCACTCCACTCTACAGGGCGCGACGCGACGACGCACTGAAAGCTGACGGAACCTGATCCGCCCGGTTCTGGGCTAAGTCGCGGGGCCATGAACCTCGCGCTCCTCGCCGTCTGCGGCGTGCTGTCCGCCGCGCCGGCCAAGCCGCTGTTTCCCTACCCGGTCAAGACGACGGTGCTCAAGAACGGGCTCTGCGTCACCCGGGTCGCGTTCAACTCACCGGAGCAGGTCGCCTTCTTCTCGGTGGTGCGCGTCGGCAGCCGCAACGAGGTCGAGAAGGGGCTCACCGGCTTCGCCCACTACTTCGAGCACGTGATGTTCAAGGGCACAAAGAAGTGGCCCGAGGGCACCCGCGACGCGCTGCTGGGCAAGCTCGGCTTCTCGGAGAACGCCTTCACCTCCGACGACGTCACCGTCTATCACGTGACCGGGCCCAGCTCCGGCCTGACCCAGCTGGTCGAGGTCGAGGCCGATCGCTTCATCAACCTCGCGTACTCCGAAGCCACCTTTCAGACCGAAGCGAAGGCGGTGCTCGGCGAGTACCACAAGAACGCCGCCAACCCCGGCCTCAAGATCGCCGAGGAGCTCGGCACCACCGCCTTCAAGGTCCACCCCTACCAGCACACCACGCTCGGCTTCTACGAGGACGTCCAGGCGATGCCGACCCGCTACGAGTACAGCAAAGAGTTCTTCAAGCGCTGGTACACCCCGGACAACGTGATGCTGTTCGTCGTCGGCGACTTCGACGACGCCAGGCTGATGGAGCTGGTCGAGAAGCACTACGGCGCCTGGGCAGGCAAGGCAGC
>JAYVRT010001034.1:0-3166 GCA_043776025.1 Archangiaceae bacterium
GGCGGCGGAGCTGCAACCGGCGGCGGAGCTGCAACCGGCGGCGGAACTGCAACCGGCGGCGGAACTGCGACTGGTGGAGGGACAGCGACGGGCGGCGGGACTGCGACCGGCGGTGGCGGCGGTGGACTGAGCTGCGGCAGCGGACTGTCGAGCTGCGGTGGACGGTGCGTCAACGTGCTCGTCGACGCGGCCCACTGCAACGCCTGCGGCCGGGCCTGCACGGGCGCCCAGACGTGCCAGCTCGGCATCTGCACCAACGCGCAAGTGAGCGGGCTCGTCTTTTCCGAGGTGAACCCCGGCCTGAGCTTCATCGAGCTCTTCAACGGTGGCGCGGTGCCGATCAACCTCCTCAACCACTCGCTGCAGTTCACGCTGGGTGACGGCGGCTCCGGTGCGATCGCGCTGCCCTCCTATGACCTGCGGCCCCAGGCCTTCGTGGTGCTGGGTCAGGGCTCGCTCGACGCCGGCTTCCTCGCCGATGCGGGCGTGCAGCTTCGCACCACCGACTTCGCGCTGCGGCTGCTCAACGCCAGCGCGAGCGGCGTGGACTTCGTGCGCGCGGGGAACTCGACCGTTCCGCCGCCCTCGGGCACGACCTGGACGGGCCTCAACGTGCCCAACCCCACCGTCGCCAGCGGCCAGTCGCTGGTGCGCGATCTCTTCGCCCCCGACAGCGACTCCTCGGTCGACTGGAGCCTCGTGCCCAACGCCTCGCCCGTGCGCGTCTGTGCACGCCCGAGCCTGTGCAACACGACCTGCCTCGAGGTGGAGAACGATCCAGCCAACTGCGGTGGCTGCGGCAACGCCTGCGCGGCGAACCTGCTGTGCCGCACCGGGAAGTGCGTGGCCGGCGCGGGCTCGCTCGTCATCTCGGAGTACCGGATCGATCCGCTCCCGATGGTGGAGCTCTACAACCCGGGCGCCAGCCCCGTGCCGCTCTCGGGCTACCGGGTGCAGGTCGCGAACACGGGCACCTTCCTCTTCACCTTCCCCACGGGCCGCGTACTCGCCCCCGGAAAGTTCCTCGCGCTCTATGCCGCGGCGGGCACCGATGACGCGACCACCACGTACGCGGGCGCGGCGGCGCCGACGGGCTCGTTCACCGACACGTCCGCGGTGACGCTCTTCAACGGCGCGACCGGCGTGGACTTCGTGCGCTTCGGCGCCTCCGCGGCGATCCCTCCCGCGGGAATGCTCTGGTTCGGCGTGGGTCCCCCGTATCCGCCCATCTCGTCGGCCGACCTCTCGGTGCATCGGAAGCTGGACATCATGGACTCCGACGACGCCCTCACCTGGCTGACCTACAGCCCCGGCACCACCGGCTTCGCCTGCCAGGCGGGCATGGTCCTCTGCGGAGGCCGCTGCGTGAATCCCGCGGTCAACGCGAGCCACTGCGGCGGCTGCGGCCTCATCTGCCCGGGCGCGCAGCCGTGCATCAACGGCACCTGCACCAGCGGCGGCGTGAGCTTCGTGGTGATCTCCCGCGTCTCCAACGCCTCGCCCGAGCGCATCGAGCTCTTCAACGGCACGGCCACCGGCACCTCGCTCGATCTCCACGCGGTGGAGTGGGTGACCGAGCTGGGCACCGACAACTTCAGCATCCCCATCGGCACCACCGTGGCCTCGGGTGGCTACCTCTCGCTGGTCGAGGGCTCGGGCACGAGCGCGCCCGGGACGATCTTCATGAACAAGGCCATCAACTGGTCGACGGAGATCGCCGTCACGCTCAAGTCGCCCTCGAACACCGGCATGGACTTCGTGCGCACCGGTGCGTCGACCACCGCGCCGACGCTGGGCACCACGTGGATGGGCGTCAACGCGACCAACCCCGCCGACACCGAGATGCTCGAGCGCAACCTTTCGCTGCCCGACAGCAACACGGCGGCCGAGTGGCGGGTCTCGAACCCCTCGTTCGGCGCGGGCTGCGCGCTCAACTTCTCGCCGTGCGGAGGCGAGTGCGTGAACCTCACCAACACGAGCACGAGCTGCGGCAGCTGCGGAAACCGCTGCCCCGACACGGGCTGTTCGATGGGCCAGTGCGCCAAGGGCCTGGCGGGCGGTGGCTCCGCCTCGCTCGACAACGGCCGGGTGCGGTTGATCAGCACCGGCAGCCTGGTGTCGGGACGCCTCGAGGTGTTCGCCAACGGTACGTGGGGCCCGGTCTGCGACGACTCCTTCAGCCAGGCGGGCGCGACCGTGGTGTGCCGCGATCTCGGGTTCACCAGCGCGCTGACCTGGAGCAGCACCACCGGCATCACCGACACCTTCCTGCTCGACGACGTGATTTGCGTGGGCACCGAGACGACGCTGCTCAACTGCCCGCACTCGCCGATCGGCGTCGAGAACTGCACGGCGCCCGAGTCGCTCCTGATTACCTGCGTGCCATGAGAGCGATTCTCTTCGGCGGCTCGGGAATGATTGGCCAGGGCGTGCTGCGCGAGCTGTTGCAGCGACCCGAGGTGACCGAGGTGCTGTCCGTCGGGCGCACGCCCCTCGAGCAGAAGCACGAGAAGTTGAAGGAGCTGCTGCGCAAGGACCTCTACGACTGGAGCGACGCGGCAGCCGCGCTCACGGGCTACGACGCGATGTTCTTCTGCCTGGGCGTCTCGTCGGGCGGCATGAGCGAGGCGGACTACACGAAGGTCACGCTCGAGCTCCCGCTCGGCGTCGCGCGCGTGCTGAGGAAGACGAGCCCCGGGCTCACGTTCTGCTTCATCTCGGGGGCGAGCACCGACGCGACCGAGAAGAAGGGCCCGATGTGGGCGCGCGTGAAGGGCCGCGCCGAGAACGAGCTGCAGAAGCTGGGCTTCAAGGCCGTGTACTGCTTCCGGCCCGGCTACATCCAACCGATGGACGGGATCGTCTCGAAGACCGCCTCCTACCGGGTCATGTACAAGTTCACCGGGCCGCTCTACCCGCTGTTCAAGGGCCTGGCGAAGTACGTCACCTCGACGCGGCAAATCGGCTTCGCGATGGTGGAGGTGGCCCAGAAGGGCTACCCGAAACCCATCCTCGAGAGTATCGACATCAACGCGGTGAAGTGACGCGATGCGAAAAAGACTCAGCCGATTGATCGGGTCCAAGTAGGGTCCCGTTCGTCGCTCGGTCGTTCAACCATCGTCACATTCACTTCGAGGGGGTTTCACATGTTTTCCGGCATCTGGCT
>JAYVRT010001035.1:0-10786 GCA_043776025.1 Archangiaceae bacterium
GTTCGCAGGCGCCAGACTTTCTGCGCTAGAAATCACGCATGCGCCCTCTGCCCCTGCTCGCCGTGCTCGTCTCCCTCGCTGCCCATGCCGGTGACGACCTCACCCCCCAGAACATCGCGAAGATTCAGGCCGAGCAGGCGAAGGCCAACGCGGAGATCGAGAAGAAGTACGGCAACCGCAAACCGTCCGACCTGTCGAACGACGAGCGAAAGTCGATGCAGAAGGAGAAGGCCGCCGCCGAGCGCGAGGTGCTCGACAAGCACGGCACCGACTCGAAGTCCTTCGCCCGCGCCGGCTCGAAGATGAGCCGCGAAGACCAGGCGGCCGCCGACGCAGCGGCGAAGGACCTCGCGAAGAAAGACGCCGCCGAGCCCGCCGCCGAGGTGAAGAAAGGCGGGAAGAAGGAGATCGTGATCGAGAAGAACGGCAAGGCCGCGCCCGGCCCTGACGACGGCGCCAACGAGGCTGCCGAGATGGACCGCGCCCAGGGCCTGGGCAAGGGCAAGAGCAAGAAGTAGCGGCTACCCCTTGGGGGTGATCTCCGCCTTCAGCCCCTCGACCCAGACCTTGTCCTCGTCGCCGTAGTACAGGTACGCGCGGCTCGCCGGGCCGGTGTAGACCCCGGGGACGGCGGCGATCAGCGACAGCGGCACGCGGAGCTTCGCGTTCGGCTCCATGCCCCGCCAGTAGAGGACGATCTCCCGGCCCAGGACCTCGTAGGCGTCGACGGTGCCCTTCTTCACCAGCTCCTTGAGCTGATCGTGCCGGGGCTCGAGCCCGCCCGGCAGCCCGATGATCGCAATCGTCGTCGGCAGCAGCTCACCCGTGGTGTTGATCACCGTCGCGGTCAGCTCGGCCAGCTCACCCTCGGCGATCTTCGCCTTCGAGATCCCCAGCTCGAGCGCGACCTTCGTCTTCGGCGACGAGTCGGGTTTGAGCGCGTTCCACTTCACCGAGATCGCGTAGGGCATCGCGCCCCCGCCCCCGCCTTCCATCTTCAGCGCCAGGGTGTGCTTTCCCTTGCCCAGCAGCTCGGCGACCTCGGGGAGCTTGATCGCCCCTTCGGTCTTCCCGTCGAACTTCACCGCGTCACCGATCGGCTTCCCGTCGACGTAGAGCCGCACACTCCCCGAGCCCTTCGGGTGCGCGCGGGACTTGTCGTAGGCGACGATCGCCCGCAGCGCGAGCACGGTGCTCTGGGTCGAGCCGTAGCGGCCTCCCTGGCAGACGTCGGCGAGGTACTTCATCGCCTTCTCGACGTTGCCGGCGTAGGCCGGGTCGCGCAGCCAGGCGAGCGTCGCGAGCGAGGTGGTCTCGACGTCGAGGCTCTGGCCGGTGCTGCCGACGATGCTCTGGGTCGCTCCGCCGACGACGCCGGTGGGGAGCTGCTGCTTCGAGAGCCGCTGGTAGAGCTTGCTCGAGCCCGGCTTGTCGCCGACGAGCGCGGTGACGTTCGCCGCGAGCGCGACCATGTAGCTGTTCTTGCTCTTCTCCGCTGCGTCCTTGACGTGCGCGGTCTCCTTCTCCAGGCCCTTCTCTCCCGACTCGAGCAACGCCCAGGTGATGTACGCGTCCGACGAGTCCTTGTCTTCGACCCAGGTGTGCAGCGCGCGGCGCTTGCGGGTGAAGCCACCGGCGCCGTCTCGCTGCTTGAGCAGCCAGGCGCGGGTGTTGGTGAGCATCTTCTGATCGACCTCACGCACCTTCGTCATGTCGGTGAAGTGGAGCAGCCCGTACGCGGTCAACGCCTCGTGGCCGGGGTTCTCGCCGAACCACTCATAGCCCTTGTCGCTGCACTCAAAGCCGGCCAGCCGCTTGTAGCCGGCCTCGAGCTTCTCCTTCGCCAGCGAGACGACCTTCGGGTCGACCCCGGTGTGGGAGAGGAAGTACTGCTGGGCCATCGTCAGCGGGTAGCTGGTGGAGCTCGTCTGCTCGAAGCAGCCGCTGGGATCCTGAATCAGGCGGGAGAGCGCCTCGGTCATGTTCCCCAGCGGCGTGGGAAAGACACCGATGCGGGTGACGACGCTGCCGAGCTGGACGTCGGCGGGGAGCGTCACCTCATGCGAGGCGGGCTTCTCCGCCGACAGCTGACCGCCGAACGACGCGTCGAACGGGAAGCCCGCGGGCTTGACCACCAGCTGGCGCGTCACCTTGTCGCTGTAGGCGCCGGCGGTGGCCGAGAGCACCAGGTCCATCGTCCCCGCGCCACGGCCCAGCAGCAGCGAGGGCAGCATCCGGACGCGCGCATTCGGGGCGAGGTTGATCCCGACCACGTCGTCCTTGATCCGCACGTCGCCGCCGCCAGTGACGTTGAGCTGGGTCAGCAGCGGCTCGTTGACGCCGCTCACCAGCGCGACCGGCAGCGAGATCAAGTCGCCGGTGGTGACCTCGAGGGGAATCTTCGGCTCGAGGTAGAACGGCTGCACCGACTCGACCTCGAGGCTCGCCGTCCCGAGCGCGCCGGTGTCGGTGTATCCGCCGGCGCTGGCGCGGAACGAGGTCACCGAGTCGTTGAGGGCGAAGCTGACGCTCGCCTCTCCCGCGGGGCTGGTGCGCACCGCCGCGGTCCAGAAGAGCGTCTCGGTGAAGTCGGTGCGGTCGTTGGGCTTTCGGCCCGGCTTGAGGGCGTGGGCGTGGACGCGCACCGAGACGAAGCCCACCGACTGACGGCGGTCCTGCCTCATCGCGATGCCTGCGCCCATTGCGTTCTTCCCCCGCTCGAGCGCGGCCTCGAGCTCCGGGCGGGCCTGCTCGGCGGGAGGCGCCATCGGGCCGTTGGCGACCACCTGCCGCGGCGGAATCGGCGCCACGACCGCGGGCGGCGGGGCCGCGGGCTTGGCCACCGGGGGCGGCGCAGCGGCGGCGACCGGCTTCGGCTGAACATCCATCGGCCGCCCACGGGGAGCCATCCCCGGCAGTGCCTCCGCGTTGACCGCCCCGCCGCCGGCCCGCCCGAGGTCGCCGATTCCCTCGGCGATCTCTTGTTGGGACGCGGCGCGCAGCGCGAGCACCCGGCGAGCGCCGTCGCCGTACTGGGAGATGAAGTCGAGGGAGTGGACGAAGGCGAAGCGGCGCCAGCCCTGGGTTCCGAGCAGCAGGTCGGTGGCGACCGGGGCCTTCGGGTTCTTCGGATCGAGGTAGACGTGCGCGTCGGCGAGGTCCCGCACCTCGGGCTCGAGCAGCACCATCACCGGGAGGCTGGGGGCCTGCTCCCGCTTCTCGATCATCTCCAGCACGCTGTCGTCGGCGACGGTGACGCCGACCACCGCGGAGACGGGCTTGCCCGCCTGGGTCGTCACCACCGTCAGCTTCACCGTGTCTCCGGGGACGTAGCGCTTCTTGTCCGGCTTCAGCTCGACGGTGAGGGGGTTGGCGGGCGCACGAAACACCAGGCGCTCGGCGAGCGGCGTCCCGCCCGGGCCCCAGACGGTGACGATCAGCACGCCCTCGGCGGCGGTCTTCAGCGCCACCTTCTGGCCGGACTTCGAGCCGTCGACGACGGCCTGGGCGAGCTCCTTCTCCCGCGCACTGAGGGTGACCGTCAGCTTCTGTGCCTGCGTCGAGGCGACCATCACCTCGACCGGTTCATTCGGCCCGAAGGTGTCGCGGGTGCTGGAGAGGCTCGCCCCCTCGTCCTTGACCGCCGGCAGCGGGAAGTGCCGGGAGATCCCCGAGGGGCGGTCGACGCGAAGCTCGTACTTGCCGCCGCGGGCCGGCGTGAAGGCGAACTTTCCACGGCCTTCGTGCGCGGTGCGAAACGCGCCCATGGACTTCCCGGTCGCCGCCTCGAGGATCTCTCCTTCGAGATCGGCGGGCTTCTTCGCCGGAGTCTTCGCCTCGACATAGACCACCGCCGGCAGCCCCGCGACGAGGTCTCCGCCCCCGGGGAAGAAGGCGAGGTCGAGCGTCTGGAGGAGGATCGGAATCGTCTTCGCCGCGGTCTCGACCACGCCGCCGTCCTCGATCGCGAACGCCAGCGACCCCTCGCCACGCTGGATCTGCTTCGGCAGCTCGAAGCTGACAGTGCACAGGCCGTTGGCGCCGACGGTCGAGGGAACGCGGGCGACCTCGACGCCGTCGACGTCCGCCGTCGCGGTGACCTTCGCTCCCGAGGGAATTCCTCCCTCGGCGCGCTTGACGTCCACCGTCGCGGTCACCTTGTCGCCCGGGCCGTAGCCGTCGCGGAGGAAGACGATCTGCGTCTTCAGCCGGGGAGCGCGGTAGGCGCGGACGTCGAACTTGCGATCAGCCGGGGCGTGCCCGCTGAACGGGTAGGTGACGTGCACCGTGTACTCACCGCCGGGGGTCCCTTCCGCGACAGGCCAGGCATAGCCCCAGGTTCCGTCGACGATGTTTGTGTTGGCGCTGGTGAGGGTGTCGCCCTTGGGCCCTTTGAGCTCGATTCGGACCGGGGAGTTCTCCTTCACCGGCACCCGCGAAGCGGCGTTGAGCACCACCCCGCGCACGTAGACGCTGTCTCCGGCGCGGTAGATCGGCTTGTCGGTCGAGACGGCGGTGAGGAACCGGTCGGGGCCACCGAGCTCTGCAGAGCTGGCGCGGCTGGGCGCGGCCCCGGGCGCCATTAAGGCAAGCGCGGCAAGGCAGAAGCACAGACTCTTCAAGGTCCTGGGCATGCAGGTCTCTCCCGTGAGGCTGCTGAAACGATCAGCGGGCGGATTGGATCTTCAGGCGCGCCGGACCTTAGCGAACCGCCCTACCTGGGTGACGGTTTGTGCGCGCGACGCCGGACCCCGGCGATCGCCAGCGCCAGCAGGCCCAAGGACGAAGCGCCACCGGCGTCGCAGCCACAGCCGGACTTCGCGGTCTGCCCGGTCGTCACCGTGAAGCCCTTACTCAGCGTCGCCTTCTGGCCCCGCGCGTTGATCACCGAGACATCATAGGCGTCGGCCTTCAGTCCCCTGGGGACCACGGTCTCGAGGACCTTCTGCGACTTGATCGTCAGTGTCTTGAGCACCGTCGGGCCGACGAGCACCTCGACCACCTCGTCGAAGTCATCGCCGACGAGCACCACCGAGGTGTCCGCGTCCGAGCCAGCGCTGTTGGGGGTGATCGACTCGAGCTTCAGCACCGCCATCGACGCGCCGCCGCCCGCTCCACCGGCCGAGCCGCCACCAGAGCCGCCCGAACCGCCTGCGGAACCGCCACCCGTGCCGCCGGAACCGCCACCCGTGCCGCCACTCCCGCCACTCCCGCCACCGCCGCCACCCGCGCCGCCACCCGCGCCGCCACTCCCGCCACCGCCGCCACCCGCGCCGCCACCCGCGCCTCCGCCAGTTCCCGCATCCGGAACCTGGATCACCGCGCGGATGATCCAGTTCCCGTTGATGCCGTTGTAGTGACCGCCATCGGCCAGATCCATCCGCTGAAAGCCGATGTTGGGGTTGAAGTACCAGTTGCCGCTGACGACCTGCGCGCTCTGGTCGAGCGCGATGGTGGTGTTGTCGGTCGCGGTCGAGAGGATCTCGGTGATCGCGATGAAGACCTTGCCGCTGGTGACGATCACCGGCGGCGTGACAGGGATGCGGTTGAACTGCATCAGCGACGTGGTGAGCTGGAAGCCGCCCCCGCCTCCGTTGAACACCGGCTGGTGGGCGCCGCCGTCGAGTGAAACGCCCGGCGGGGTCAGCGGCCCGTCCTTGTCGTCCCAGATGCTGACGATGTACCCGCCAAGGTCGCCCTGGGAGGAACCCGCGTAGGACGTGCTCAACACGTCGATGGCGATGATCTTCGCCGGGTAGTCGCTGGGCGCCGGGCTGAGCAGGACGCCCGCGCCCTCGTACTCGGCGAAGGCCGCGCCATGGTTGACCGTGCCCGTGCCGTTGAACGCGTCGTTCTGAATCGACTTCTCGCCGGCGAACGCGGTCGCGGCAGCCAACAACCCCATCAGTGCCAGGCGCATGAGCGCGCTAGCGTACCACTCCGACCCGGGCGAGCAGATCGCAGGCCTCGATCGGCGCCTCGGGCGGCGGGCGGGCATCCGCGGGGATCAGCTGCTTCAAGTTCCACGACTCCGCGGCGCGCCGCGACTCCAGCTCGTCGAAGCGATCTCGCACATAGCCGACGACGAGCGAGCTGACGACCACCACGCCGATCGACGCGAAGGTCAGCAGCAACAGGGTGAGCGTCTGGGTGAGCTCGACCGCCTGGGGAAGGATCAACATCCCCTCGGCGACGAAGCGGTACGACGGAGGCATCAACCCCAGCCAGGTGGCCACCAATGGCAGCGCCACCGTGGCGACCCCGAGCGACACCACCAGTGCCCGGTAGCGCCGCGGCAGAAAGACGACAAAGGCGATGGTGTTCGTCGCCGCATAGGCGGGCACGATCAAGAACGGGCCGGTGACCAGGCTGAGGCTGGAGATCGCCAGGTTGCTGAGCAACAGCACCGGCATCGCCGAGGAGAGCGTCGGCACCCTCTTCAAGTACCCCGCGAACCCGGCGGCGGCCGCCGCGGCGGTGACCAGGCCGTAGCTGAGCACCAGCATCCACGTCTGGCGGATGCCCATCGCGAACATCAGCGGGACGTCGACGAGCGTGACGAGGAACGCGTACATCGCCGCGCGCCCCGAGGACCGCACCTGCTGCAGGTGCCCGGCCTGGATCTCCGCCTCGGCCTCGGGAGGGAGGACCTTCGGCTGCTGGGTCAACAGCTCGACGAGCGTCTGCAACGCCACCCGATGCGCTGGATCCAGCGCGAGCGCCATCCCCGCCTCGCGCAGCGCGATGCGCCGAAGCTCGAGCGCGTCGGTTCCCCCGGCGCCGACCTTCTCGGTCACGGCCCGGGCGTTGGCCGCGTGGGAGTCCGCGAGGCTCGAGCGCAGCTGCAGGTTCCGCTCACCGGCGAGCACCCGCTCGACCGCGTCGTGCAGCTCGCGGACGCTGGTGTAGCGCTCGGCGGCCTTGAGCCGCGTGGCCTTGACGCAGATCGCCTCCAGCTCGGGAGAGACGTCGTGCTCCGGTGCGCGCAGACGCGCGCGGGCGTCGACACCGTCGCGGGTGTTCACCAACAGCTCCATCACCGAGTTGCCGGTCGCGAGCAGCCGATGGGTGAGCACCTCGAAGAGCACCGCGCCCAGCGCGTAGACGTCACTGGCGACGCCGGCCGGCTGGCCGAGCACCTGCTCCGGCGCCATATAACCGGGAGTGCCGAGCAAGGTGCCTGGGGTCGTCGCTCCGACAGGCGCGAACTGGAGGTCCTTGAGTGGGTCTGCGCTGTGCTCTACCGCGTCGCTGCGAAGCGCCAGCCCCCAGTCGAGGACGTACACCTCGCCAAAGTCGCCGAGCATGATGTTGGCCGGCTTGAGGTCGCGGTGAATCCACCCGTTGGTGTGCGCGTACTCCACCGCCTGGCAGACACTGAGGAACGCGGTGAGCAGGCGGTGGCGGTTGTGGCGCAGCTCCTTCGAGCCGTGCTGCAGCTGCCGGAGGATCTCATGCAGCGTCTCCCCCCGGATCCGCTTCATCGTGAAGAATGGCGCGCCGTCGGCCGAGACTCCCAGCTCATGCACCGGGACGATCGACGGGTGCTCCAGCTGGCCCTGCACCTGCGCCTCGCGAACGAACCGCTCGAGCTCCTCGGGGTTGCGGGTGGTCGCCGTCTTGAGCGCGATCTGCCGCCCCAACCGCAGGTCGTGACACAGCCGCACCTCGCCCATCCCGCCCCGGCCCAGCAGGCTCCCCGGCTCGTAGGGCTCGATCCGCGGCAGCTGCTGCAGCGACGGCGCCGAGCGCGGACCGGACGACGGCGTCCGCAAAGTGACCGAGAGTTCGTCTTCGCTCATCCCCGCAGGCTACACGGGCCCGGCCCCCACTTCGAACCGGCCGCGACGATTGGAGATTCGGCGGGGGCTCGAATCGACGGGGCGTTGAGTGTAGAGAGCCTCTCATGTCGCTCGAGATCCTCCCGTTTCGCGCCCCGACTCCCCGCTTTGGCCTGTGGTGCGACGACGCGAGCCTGAAGATCGACGCCCAGCCGGTCGATCGCTTTCGGCTCTCCGGCCAGGTGGAGCACGACTTCCCGGTGGGGACCACCCTGCACTTCCGGGCTGGCGACGAGCAGACCGAGATCCCGCTCGCCCTCGGCAGCCGCGGCTCCGACGCAGCCCGCGCTCTGTCCCGCGCCCTTCCGCGGGGAATCTTCCTCGACCGCAAGGCGCTCGAAGAGAGCACCGAGATCAAGCTCACCGAGACGGTGATCCCCGCCGCGCGCCTTCCCCGGGTCCGGGTGATCACCACCGACCTCGGCCAGCGGGTGCGCCTGCTCGACGTCAACCAGGTGGAGCTCGTCGGAGCGACGCGGTCCCGCTGCTTCCTCACCCTGCTCGTCGATTCACGCCGGACCACGCTGACTCTGGACGAAGGAACCCCTTCGGCCGACAGTGCAAAGGCGCTTGCCAGTCGCTGCCCGTCGGGCTTCCGAGCGGAGGTCGACGGAGCCGTCGTCACCTTCTGGAAGTCAGGCGATCTGACCGAGATTGCGGCCTAAACTGCCGTAACTCATGCTGTTTACGCAGCGCGTAAAGAGTTCGGTCGCGGCTGGAGCAACCTTGTCGCATGATCAGCGACAATGTAGGCATGTTTCCCAGCCCGGCCACCTTCGATACCAGCACCGTCATCACGGAGCCCTTCTCCTTCGGCCGGCCGGATGCCGCGACGATCGAGGTCGTCAGCGCCGACGAGCGGCTCGAGGTGGTGATCGCCGGCCCGGGGATGCTGACGATGAACGGGTTCCTCGCCGACTACGGCGCCTTCGACGCCTTCCTCGCGATGAAGGTCGACGGCAACTTCATCACCGTCGGCTTCCACAAGGGGATGTGGCGGGAAGACTTCATGGCGGAGCTCGTGCGCTGCATGCCTCCCGGCTACGAGGTGATCTGCTCCGAGGGAAGCCAGCTCGAGGTGATGATCATCGACATCGTGCGCACCCCGACCCGCGGGGGCAGCCCCGAGGTCGGCTTCACCTGCTCCGATCCGTCGCAGCGGGTGCGGTGGCTGGGCAAGAACAAGTTCCGCATCGAAGGCCGCGCCGCCCGCAGCCTCTCGACGCGCTCAGAGCTGGAGATCGACGTCGAGGGCAAGCGGATCCGGGTCGCGATCAACAGCGGCGACTTCCCGCTCGCGACCGCCACGCGCATCCGCCAGGTGCTGCCACTGGGCTACACGGCGCTGATCGAGCTGCCGCTCTACCCGGGCGCGGAAGTGATCGTCACCATCCTCCGCCGCCAGAGCTAAAAGCCTTTCGCATGACCGCAGCGTGGACGGTGAAGAGCGAGCCGAACGACTACCCGTTCGCTTCGCTGCAGAAAGACAAGCGCACCGCCTGGACGGGGATCCGCAACTTCCAGGCGCGGAACAACGTGCGCCAGATGAAGAAGGGCGATCTCGCGCTCTTCTTTCACACCGGGGCCGAAAAGGCGCTGGTGGGGATCGCGAAGGTGCTGACGGATCCCGCGGACGACCCCACCGAGCCGGGTCTTGGCTGGGCGTCGGTGGAGCTCGGGCCGGTGAAGGCACTGGTGGCGCCGGTGACGCTCTTGACCTTGAAGGCGAACCCGGCGACGCAGCTGATGGCCTTCGTCCGGCAGGGCCGGCTCTCGGTCGGCCCGGTCACGCCGCGGGAGCTGGCGGCGGTGCTGAAGCTGGCGAAGACGAAGCTCTAACCTTCAGCTGTGGGTCTTGATCAGCTCGCCCAGCCGCTGAACCGCGACCTCGAGGTTGGCTCGCGAGGGGCCGAAGCTGAAGCGCACGTACTGGCGGAAGCGCGAGCTGCGTGAGCTGCGCCGCTTGCCCGGGTTGACGTCGAAGAACTCCCCGGGGACGACGATCACCTTCTTCTCCAGCGCCGCGCGGAAGAAGCCCATGCCCTCGTTGAGCGGCGGCGGCAGGTGGCTGACGTTGCCCCAGATGTAGAAGGTGCCGTCCGGTTGGCGATCGGTGCGGACCCCGAGCCGAGAGAGCGCGCTCAGCATCAGGTCGCGCTTGTCGCGAAACGCCGCGTGGATCGCGTTCGTCTCCGCGATCACATTCGCTTCCTCGAGCAGGGGGATCGCCGCCCGCTGAATCGGCTTGCCACCGCCGCCGTCGAGGAAGCTGCCCGCCGAGGCGACCGCGTCGATCACCACCCGGGGCCCGACGGTCCAGGTGACGCGCCAGCCGGGGTAGCGCCAGTTCTTCGTCAGCCCGTCGAAGATCACCACCGGGTCCTTGTTGACGTCCTCGACGTAGCGGGCGGCGCTCTCCACCGGCAGGCGGCCGGGCGGCCCGTTCCACAGGTAGTGGCTGTAGAACTCGTCGACCAACAGCGCGCACTCCAGCGAACGGCTGACGTGGGTCCACTGCTGCAGCTCCTCGCCCTGGATCGCCTTCCCCGTCGGGTTGCAGGGGTTGGAGAGCAGCAGCGCCGAGAGACCGCGGCCCTGCACCTCGCGCTTCAAGTCCTCGGCGCCGAAGGCGTAGCCGCGATCGCCCTCGAGGAGGATCGGGATCGCGGTGAAGGCCTTGAAGACGTCGAGCAGTTCCTCGTAGGCGGTGTAGTCGGGAAGAAAGTGGCCGAGGTTGATGTGGCCCAGCGCCGCCGCCGCCCGGGTGAGCGCGGCGCGCTACGTCGAGGACGTCAACAGCGATCCGGTGGTCTTGTTCGACGGGCTGACCAAGAACTGGCGCTACCCCGGCTGGCGCGTGACCTGGACCGTCGGCCCGCGACGCGTGATCGAAACCATCACGTCGGCCGGATCGTTTCTCGACGGCGGCGGCTCCGCTCCCATGC
>JAYVRT010001036.1:0-10747 GCA_043776025.1 Archangiaceae bacterium
CCGGTGGCGATCAGGGTGTTGCCGTGCAGCTGCTCCGAGCCGAGCGCGGCGCCGAGCAGCACCGCGATCGCCGGGTTGACGTAGGAGTAGCTCATCGCCACCGCCGGCCGGGCGTTGCGCAGGAGGAAGTTGTAGGCGGAGAAGCCGACCAGGGACCCGAAGACGATCAGGTACACCACCGAGGCGACCGCCTTGGTCGAGATCTCCGGCGGCAGCCGCTCGCCCCGCAGGGCGGCGACGAGGAAGAGCATCCCCCCTCCGGTGAGCATCTGGGCGGCGGCGGACATCATCCCCTTTGGCAGCGGCAGCCGGCGCGCGAGCAGCGAGCCCAGCGCCCAGGCGATCGGAGCGCCCATCAACACCAGCGTCGAGGTCAGGTCGGCCCGCAGCTCGGACCCAGCGGTGAGGATCGCCACCCCACCCAGCCCCAGGCCCATCGCCGCCCACTCCCGCGGCGTGGTGCGCTCGCCGAAGAAGACGCCCAGGCCAGCGGCCCACAGCGGCATCGTGGCGCAGACCACCGCCGCGATCCCCGAGGAGATCTTCAGCTCGGCAATCGCCACCAACCCGTTGCCGAAGAGGAAGAACAGCGTCCCCACCGGCGCCGACCACAGCCACTGCTTCCAGGTTGGAAACGCTTCTCCCCTCAACCGCAGGAACGCCGCCAGCGCCGCGCCGGCGACGAGGAAGCGGGTGCCGCCCATCAGCAGCGGGGGCAGCCCTTCGACCGCGAAGCGCATCACCAGGTAGGTCGAGCCCCACACCACGTAGACGAGGAAGAGCGCGAAGAGCGTGCGGCGATCGAGCGGTGCGGTGGGAGCCATGCAGGGAGCCAATCTCACAAGCCCGCGACCCGATTGCCAGTCTACGGAGGCCGCTGCCTGACCGGTACAGTTGAGCCCGGTGTGGCGGCCAGGACCAGCACAATCTGTACCGGTCTGCGGGCTGCGGCACAGGTACACTTCCGCCCTGATGGATCTCCTCTACGAGAAGCTGGCAGCGGATCTGGGCGGGTCGGTCGAGCGCGGGGCGCTGCGGCCGGGCGATCGCCTGCCGTCGGTGCGGATCCTCGCCCGGCAGCGCGGGGTCTCGGTGGCGACGGTGCTCCAGGCCTACCTGCGGCTGGAGAACGAGGGGCTGATCGAGGTGCGGCCCAAGTCGGGCCACTACGTTCGTTCCCGCCGGGCGCTGGATCTCGCCGAGCCGCGGACCTCGCGGCGCGCTTCGGCGCCGGCCCGGGTCCAGGTATCGACCGGCGTCGCGGCGCTGGTGGCCTCGATGAGGGACCCGGCGGTGGTGCCGCTCGGCTCGGCGCTGCTTTCTCCCGACCTGCTGCCGGTGCGGGCGCTGAACCGGATGCTCGCGGAGAGCGCGCGGGAGATGAGCAACGCCGGCGCCAGCTACGACGCCCCACCGGGGCTGCTGACGCTGCGCCGCCAGCTGGCCCGCCGCAGCGTCAGCTGGGGCGTGGAGCTCACCGCCGACGACTTCGTCACCACCCTCGGGGCCGCCGAGGCGATTCACCTGAGCCTGCGCGCCGTCGCCCAGCCGGGGGACGCGATCGCGGTCGAGTCGCCCACCTACTTCGGGGTCTTGCAGATCATCGAAGAGCTGGGGCTGAAGGCCGTCGAGGTCCCGACCCACCCCCGCACCGGCCTCGACCTCGACGCGCTGGAGCAGGTGATCCGTACCACCCCTTCGCTGAAGGCGGTGCTGGCGATGCCGACCGTCTCCAACCCGCTGGGCACGGTGATGTCCGACGAGGCAAAGGAGAAGCTGGTGCGGCTGGTCGCGCGGTACGACCTCGATCTGATCGAGGACGACGCCTACGGCGAGCTGGTGTTCGACTCTCCCCGTCCCCGGCCGGCCCGTGCCTGGGACCGCGACGGGCGGGTGCTGCTGTGCGGCTCGATCTCGAAGACGCTGGCCCCGGGGTACCGGGTGGGCTGGGTCGCGCCGGGGCGCCACCAGGAACGGATCGAGCAGCTGAAGTTCTCGTACAACATCGCCAGCCCGACGCTGCCGCAGATGGCGGTGGCCGAGTTCCTCGCCGGCGGCGGCTACGACCGCCACCTGCGCCGGCTGCGCGCCACCCTGCGGGGCCAGGTGGAAAGGATGCGCGAGGCGATCGCCCAGTCGTTTCCCCCGGGCACCCGGGTGACCGCTCCCGCGGGGGGCTTCGTCCTCTGGGTCGAGCTGCCCCAGGGGGCTGATGCGTTCGAGCTCCAGGCACGGGCCTATGCGAAGCAGATCGCGATCGCGCCTGGGCCGATCTTCTCCGCCCGCGGCCGGTTCAACCACTGCCTGCGGATGTCCTGCGGCTTCCCCTGGTCGGACCGAATCGCCGAGGCGATCGGGATCGTCGGAGCGCTGGCGACCGCCCAGCTGGGACGGCGGAAGAGCGCTTGAAGCGCGTGACCGGCTGCTAAGCTGCCGACCCCCGATGCCCCCTTTTGAACTCGTCCGCGGCACCCTGCTGGGCGGCAAGTACAAGCTCGAAGGGATGCTCGGCCAGGGCGGGATGGGCTCGGTCTACCAGGCGACCAACTCGGCGATCGGCCGGAAGGTGGCGATCAAGCTCCTCGACCCGAAGCTCGCCGGCAACACCGACTTCATCCACCGCTTCCAGATGGAAGCCAGGGCGGCGGCGTTGATCGGCCACCCGGGGATCGTCGACGTGCTCGACATGGGCGAGACGGCGGACGGGATCCCGTTCATCGTCATGGAGTACCTCGAGGGCGTGACGCTGAAGTCGCTGATGAAGCACGCCGGGGCGATGACCGCGGGCCAGGCAGTGGCGGTGATGGTGCCGGTGCTCGACGCGCTGACCGCGGCCCACGCGGCGGGCGTGATTCACCGGGATCTGAAGCCGGCGAACATCTTCGTCTGCTTGAAGCCGATCACCGCGGTGAAGATCCTCGACTTCGGGATCAGCAAGTTCTCCACCGGCTCGAGCGGCATCACCCAGACCGGCACCTCGATGGGGACGCCGGCGTACATGTCGCCCGAGCAGGTGCGCGGCGAGAAGACGATCGGCCCCCGCAGCGACCTCTATTCGATGGGCGCGATCCTCTACAACCTCGTCAGCGGGCATCCGCCGTTCGACGCCGAGAGTGACCTGGCGGTGGTGGCGAAGGTGCTCACCGATGCCCACCGGCCGTTGGCGGAGATCCGGCCGGATCTTCCCCCCCGGCTGTCGACGATCTGCGACCGCCTGCTGGAGAAGCCGGCGGACAAGCGGCCCACCGACGCGACCCAGGTGAGGCGCGCGCTCGAGGGGGTGGCGACGCCGGACTCCGAGGCGATCTGGAACGCGGCCCGGGTGGCATTCCGCTCCGACACGCTCAGCGGCCTGAAGCTGCAGCAGGACGCCTCGACGACCCCGACGACGCCAACGGGCGGAGCGGCGCGGCGGGCGAAGCCGATCGTCACCTCGCCGCCTGCCGACGTGCCCCCGGCTCCGGACACCCGGTCCGCGATGGCGAGCGTCCAGAAGCGCTCGCCGGCGGTCCCGATCGTCCTCGGGGTGCTGGTGTTGGTCGGGGTCGGCGGAGGCTTCTTCGGCTGGCAGGCCACCCGCCTCCCGCCGGCGCCTTCGTCGGCGGTGGAGCTGATGCCCGAACTGCCGCCCGTCGCCGCGCCCCCGGCCCGTCCGGTGCCGGTGCTGCTCACGATCTCCGCCGACCCACCCACCGCCCGGTTCACCGTCGACGGCGCAGTGCACGACTGCAACCCGTGCAAGGTCCGGGGCGAGCCGGGCGACAAGAAGCAGTTGATCGGATCTGCCGAGGGCTACGTCAGCAGATCGATGGACCTCGAGTTCGACGCGCCCCACGACGTGACGATGACCCTTGCGGCCGAGCCGAAGAAGCCCGCCGCCGTCGCGCCGGCCACCGTCAAAGGGCCCTCTGCCGCGCCGGTGAAGAAGAAGGGCGGCCTCGCGATCGACGAGCAGAACCCCTACAAGTAAAATAGAGTTGGCCGCACCTTGGCCCGCCGGTTCGCGTTGCTCCTCACCCTCGCGCTGCTGCCGTCGTTGGGCTTTGCCCAGTCGAAGAAAGACAAGGAAGAGGCGGGCAGCCACTTCACCAAAGGCATCGAGTTCTACAAAGAGGGCAACTTCGCGGCGGCGCTGGCGGAGTTCCGCGCCGCCTACCGCGCGGTGCCGAGCTACGAAGTGCTCTTCAACCTCGGGCTCTCCGAGCGGCGGCTGTTCAAGTACGGCGACGCGGTGAAGACGCTCAACCAGTACCTGAGCGAGGGCGGCGCCAAGGTTTCGAAGGATCGCCGCGAGGCGGTGAAGAAGGAGCTCGACGCGATCCGGGAGATGGTGGCGGAGGTGACGATCAAGGTCGAGGGCTCGCCGGCGCAGGTCGAGCTCGATGGCGAGAAGTTGGGGAAGAGCCCGTTCAAGCAGCCGCTGCTGGTCGGCCCGGGCAAGCACACCTTCCGCGCTGAGCGCGAGGGCGAACAGCCCGACGAGAAGACGATCGAGCTGACCTCACTGACCAAGGTCGAGGTCGTGCTCAAACCCCACCCGAAGGAGCTGGTGCCCGGCGACCTGGCGATCGAATCGAACCCTTCGGGCGCGACGATCACCGTCGACGGGAAGGTGGTGGGCGCCACGCCGCTGAAGCTCAGCGTCAAGGAAGGCGGCCACGAGGTGATCGCCGAGCTCGACGGCTACGCCACCGCGCGCACCGAGGTGCTGGTGACCGGCGGCCAGAGCCGGAAGATGACGATCGAGCTCGACGCCCAGGTGCGGAAGAAGAAGCTGAAGCTGCCCCTGCTTGGCCTGGGCGTCACCGGCGGCGGCGTGGTGCTGATCGCCGTGGGTGCGATCGTCACCACCTCGGCGACCGGGGCGAGCAACCAGGTGAGTGCGCTGTTCAAGGCGGGCGGCAAGTGGGACGACCGGTACGCGGGGATCGAGGCGGGCGGGAAGAGCGCCCAGACCTGGAGCACCGCGCTGATGGTGACCGGGGGGATCGTCGCCGCGGCGGGGATCGTGATCGGGGTGATCACCCTGCTCTCCAGCGGCGGCGGAGAGGAGTCCACCGAGGAGTCGGGCTTCTATTTCGCCCCGGGGCCCTCGGGCGCGACGGTGGGCTGGAGCCTGCGATGGTGATCCCCCGGCGGATCGCCGCCTTGCTCGCCGTCGCCACGGCGGGCTCGTGCGGCTACGGCCCCACGTTCGTCGACTGCAAGGTCCAGTGCAGCGACAAGGGCAGCTGCCCCTCGGGTCTGACCTGCAAGGACACCTTCTGCCGGCCAGCGAACGCCACCGGCAGCTGCACCTGTAACCCCGGCGACGTCCGCGCCTGCGGCGGCGGCAAGGGCGAGTGCATGCCGGGGCAACAGACCTGCACCACCCTCGGCAGTTGGGGCAGCTGCCTGGGCGAGACCAAGCCGACGCAGGAGACCTGCGACAACAAGGACAACGACTGCAACGGGGTGATCGACGACAACGTCACCGACGCCCCACCCTGCCCGAAGACCAGGGGCGTCTGCGCCGGCAAGGTCGCCACCTGTACCGCCGGCGTCTTCGCCACCACCTGCGGCGCCGCCGAGTACGGGGCGAACTACGAGCCGTTCGAGACCAAGTGCGACTCGCTCGACAACGACTGCGACGGTTTCGTCGACGGGACCTCGGCGGCGCAGCTGCTGACGCAGATCTCCAACTACACCCTGAGCCACTCCGACGGCGGCTTCACCCTGGTGGGGAATCTTGATCGCGGCACCGGCACCCACCAGGTGGTGCTGCTGCCGCTGAGCGAATCGCTCCAGCCGGCGGGTGCGATGGTGACGGTGTCGCCGGTGCTGCCAGTGCAGCAGGACCTCGCGGCGCGTTCGCAAGGGCCGCTGACGTTCGTCGCGTGGGGCGACGGAGTGATCGACGCCGGCGTCCACTTGAGCTCGGTGTCCACCAGTGGGGTGCAGGTGGACTACCCGACCTTCTTCCAGGCCCAAAAGAGCGGCGGGTTGAGCCTGGGCGTGAGCGGCACCCGGGTCCTGGTCGCCTTTCCGGCGCACGCGTCACAGGCGGTGCGGCTGGTGACGTGGGAGACCTCGGACGGCGGCGTCAGCTCGCGCGACTTTGCCACCCTCCCCGACGGCGGCTTTTGGCCGCTGAACCAGTACCAGGCGGCACGCCTGTCGCCGACCGCCAAGGCACTGGCCTGGATCGGAACCGAGAACGACGGTGGGACACTGCCCGACGGCGGCCAGAGCCCGACGGTCAGTGTCACGGTGGTCAAGGAGCTCAGCGGGGTGAGGAGCTCGACCGCCAACCTCGGCGAGCCCTTCGACCTGGTGGAGATCGGCAGCAGCGTCCAGACGGCGTGGAGGTACTCGGTGTACATCCAGTTCCCGCCGATCATCGACATCAACGAGAGTGGCATCGACTATCGGGCCGACGTCTTCAGTGCCGCGGCACCCACGATTCCGAAGACGGCCAAGGACCACACGCTCTTCACCAGCGCGACGATCGGCCCGGGGATCAACGTGCCGATTCTTGCCTGGACGGAGACCGCCACCGTCGCCGCGATCGGCGTCCCGATCGCAGGGGGGACGATGGTGCGCCAGAAGACGCTGCCATTCGGCGACGGCGGGGTCTTCTTCGGGTTGCAGGTAGGCTCGACCGGGAACACCTCGATGATTGCGGTCACCTGGCGCGACACCCCCACCGGGGCAGGGCTGGTCAGCGGAATGATGGTCTGTCAGCCCTGACCGAGGATCGCGCGGCACACCGAGCTGTCGAAGACGCGCGCCTGGGTCGAGTTGGCGTTGATGACGAAGCCCTTCACCGAGCTGGCCGCGAGGAAGGGAAACAGCTGCTCGCCCGGCACTGGAGACGCCTGGCAGGCCGAGGCCTGCGCCGCCGGCAGGCCCTTGAGGAAGTGGGCCGAGTGATCGGGCGCGGTGAAGATCAGCGCGTGCTCGCCCTTGCCGGGCTTGTTGATCCGCACCAGGGCGTTGTCTGTCTTGCCGATGATCGCCAGCCACGCCGGGTAGGTGCGCATCGCCTCGGTCCAGCCGGCGGACGACGCGGTGATCGCGCGCTCGAGGGCGATCGCCTGGCACCACACCCCGCAGAGCCCGAACGCGTCGCGGGCGACGAACCACTGCTCGGCGGTGGCGGTGCCGGGGTTGACCTGCAGCGTCTGCGCCGGCTCGAGCGCGGGGACCTTGAGCAGTCCGCCGAAGAGCTCGGTGCCGGAGATCCCCGCGGCGTAGACGCCCATCGGCTCGCCGCCGAACTTCACCGCCGCCTGATCCGCCGCCTCGCGATCGGTGAAGACGTTGAGCTGGTGGGGCGCGACCTTGAACTGCTGGGCGTAGATGATGACCTGGTCGACGACGCTGCGCGCCAAAGCGTGCACCGGGACATGCCAGTCCTCGTGCTCGATCAGCGCCCGCATCACCGCGTCGGCGTCGAGCTTGGCTTGCGAATAATCGACGAGCGCCTGCCTGGCGCGGGGAGACGGGGCCATCCGCGGGTGCTACCACGGCAGCGACTATTTCGTCCGCCCCGGACGCTTCTTGCGCGGCGGGGTCTGTCGCTCGCCGGCGCCGGCCCCCTGCTTCACCGCGCCCTTGAGCGCGGCCCGGCCGAACGCGACCGGCGCCTCTTCGGGCGGCGCGTGCACCTGGGCCCGGAACTCGACGAGGGAGATCGCCGGCAGGGTCTCCACCGGGGCCGGCGTCGCGACCTGCACCGGCGGCGGCGCGGTCGCAGGCGGGGGCGGGGGCGCGGGCGAGGGCCGCTGGGTCCACAGCCAGGCGCCGGCGCAGAGCGCGAGGGCGCCGGCCTCCCACTTCAGCCATCGTTTCGCGGGGGGCGGGGGGTGCTTCAGATGGGTGAGCTCGGTGGGCAGTTCCTGCTCGTAGGGGAGCAGCGCCTCGGCGAGTTCTTCCATCGTCTGGCACCGGGCGTTGGGGTTGCGCTGAAGGCAGCGATCGACGATCTGCCGCAGGCCCCTGGGCAGCTGTTCTCCCGACGCGGCGACTTCGCCAAGCGGCCGCGGCTTCTGCAGCACCTTCTGGGCGAGCATCTGATCTGGCTGGGTCGCGGTGTGGGGGAAGCGACCTTCGAGCAGCACGTAGAGGACGGTGGTGAGCGAGTAGATGTCGGCGCGGCCGTCGATCGGTCCGGAGATCGTCTGCTCGGGCGACATGTACGCCGGGGTGCCGACCACCTCGCCGGCCCGGGTGCTGAGCATCGCCGCCTCGTCGTCGAGGATCTGGGCGATGCCGAAGTCGAGCACCTTGACGAAGTCGGTCTCGCCGTCGCGCTCGACGAGGAAGAGGTTGTCGGGCTTGAGGTCGCGGTGAACGACGCCCGCCAGGTGCACCGCGGCCAGCGCGCTGCACGCCTGGCGGATGATCTTCACCGCACTCGCGACCTTCAGCGGGGCGCGCCGCGCGCGGTCCTTGAGCGTCTCGCCAAACAGCGGCTCCATCACGCACGCGACCTTGCCCGGGCCTTCCTCGAGGAAGTCGACGATCTCCACCAGGTGCGGGTGCTTCACCCGGTTGACGGCGCGGGCCTCCTGGATGAACCGCTGGAGGTGGAGCGGATCCGAGGCGTACGCCGACTTCAGCGTCTTGATCGCCACCAGCCGGTCGAGCTTGGTGTGGCGGGCGAGGAACACGCGCCCCATGCCGCCTTCACCGATCGGCTTGATGATCTCGTAGCTGCCGACGACGATCTTCTTCGCCGGGCGCTTCTCCGGCGCTCGCTGGCTGACGGTGCGCCCGAGGACGATCGGCGGCTCGAGATCGACCTGGATGTCGAGCGTCGCGAGGACGTCGCGCTCGAGGGCGACGGCCTCGAGCGCCAGCACCACTTCCCGCGCGGTCTGGAAGCGGTGCGATGGCTCCTTCGCGAGGCAGCGTTCAACCAGCTGCGCCAGCGGCGCGGCGTCCTTCGGCAGCACGGGAATCGGCGCGGTCTGGTGGAGCGAGCGCTGCAGGTACGGCGGCTGACCGGTGAGCAGCTCGAACAGCAGCACCCCCAGCCCATAGACGTCGCTGCGCACGTCGGCGCGGTGGCCACAGACCCGCTCGGGCGAGAGGTAGGGCTCGGCGACGAGCAGCGTCGCGGCTGGCGTCCTCATCGAGCGGTTGGTGCGGAAGAGCAGCAGGCCCATCTCGAGCAGCTTTGGCACCGGCGCGGCAGCGGGGCCGGTGAGGTAGACGTTCTTCGGGCAGAGGTTGCCGTGGATCACCGAGCGCGAGTGCAGGTACTCGAGCGCGGCGCTGATCGGCAGCATCAGGCGCACCGCTTCGGCGGCGGTGAAGATCGAACCCGCGCGGAGGCGGTCGGCGAGCGTCTGGCCGTCGAGCGGCTCGGTGGTGACGTAGACGCGGCCGTCGGGGCCGCAGCCGGCGGACTGCCGTTCGACCAGGTGCGGGTGATGAAAGTCCTTGCGGCCCATCGCGCGGTCGAGGAACCGACCGTAGAGTTCGACGTCGTCGAGGACTTCGGCCCGGCTCACCTCCACCAACACCGAGTGATCCGACCCCGGCGCGCGAGCCAGGTAGGCCTCCGCGGCGGACCCTTCAGCGACCTTCCGCAACAATTCGAAGCCGTGCACAGCGGCGGAATATAAGGACCTTGGTTGTAGGGAGGCTTGGCCCGATGTGCGGACGATGCTGAGGTGTAGGCGTGCGCGTTTCTTTCGACACCACGCTGGATGACATCCACGCGTTCAACACCCACTACGCGCGCACCGCCGCGCTGCCGCAGCAGAGCCGGAAGATGGTGCGCGGGGCGCTGACGCTGACGCTCGCCTCGCTGATGTTCGCGCTCGGCGTGGCGTTTCACCTGCCGATGGCGTTCTGGGTGATCAACGCGCTGATCCTCTTCGCCTGGTGGCAGTTCTATCCGCGGCGGGTCGAGGCGATGGCGCGGCGGAGCACGCAGAAGCTCTACGCCGAGGGCCGCAACGCGGGGATGCTGGGCGCGACGACGGTGACGATCGAACCCGAGTGGCTCTCGGAGGCGTCGAGCGAGCGCGAGGTGCGCACCCGCTGGCGCTCTGTGGAGCGCATCGATCAGACCGACGACTACATCTTCCTCTACGTCACCGGCTTCTCGGCGGTGATCGTCCCCTTCCGCGCCTTCTCCACGCCCGACGAGCGCGCCGCCTTCATCGCGCTGGCGCGGGCCCGCCTCGAGGCGAAGTAGGAGCGCCGCCTTCGCTTTCGCGAGGCTGCTGCGCTGACCTCTCAGCGGTGGTAATCAACCGGCCGCGATGGAACTCGTCCGGCAGAAGATCCGCAACGTCCCCGACTTTCCCAAGCCAGGCATCGTCTTCAAGGACATCACGCCGGTGCTCGCCGACCCGGTGCTCTTCCGCCGGGTGATCGACGCCTTCGCCGCCTACTACCGGGGCGAGGACTTCTCGAAGATCGTCGGCATCGAGTCGAGGGGGTTCCTCTTCGCCGCGCCGCTGGCGTACGCGCTGGGCAAGGGCGTGCTGTTGGTGCGCAAGCCGGGGAAGCTGCCCTACGAGAAGATCGAGCAGGCCTACGGCCTCGAGTACGGACGCGACGTCGTCCAGGCGCACGTGGACTCGGTGTCGAAGGGCGAGCGGGTGTTGATCGTCGACGATCTCCTCGCCACCGGCGGCACCGCCGAGGCGACAGGGAAGTTGATGCGCAAGCTGGGCGCGGTGATCGCTGGCTACGCCTTCGTGATCGAGCTCGGCTTCATCTCCGGCCGCTTGAAGCTCGGCGGCGA
>JAYVRT010001037.1:0-3150 GCA_043776025.1 Archangiaceae bacterium
CCCAGTGATGCGCATCGCCCCGAAGCCGAGCGGGTGAACCGTCAGATCCCCACCGAGCTTGAAAGTCCCACCTGCCTTGGTCGCCATAGGCCGCGGTTACTAACCTCCCGCTACACCCCTGTGGCAGAAAACTTGGCGGCCGGTGTTGTCGCTGTAGGGTCGAGGATCAAATGCCACCGGAAATGCCCACGCTCGGCAGCGCGCCGAAGAAGAGCCCCCTTCCTGCAGTCGTGATCACCGCGGTGATCGTCGGTTCGGTCGCTGGCGGCCTCTACTGGTGGAAGAACCGGTCCGCCGAGCAAGCGGCCCCGGCCCCAAGCCCCCCGGTGGCCGCGGCGCCCGTAGCCCCAGCCGCCCCCACTCCGGTCGCAGTGCCTCCCGCCGCGGTCCCGGGCCAGAACGGCAGCCCGACCCCCACCCCTGCCCCGGCGATCATCCCCGACCCTGTCGCCGCCGCCCCCGCGATCAAGGGCCCGCTCGAGGGCGCGGTCATCGGCGCGGTCGGCAAGGAGGTCGGCGCCCCGCTGACCCAGGTGATCAACCGCTCGCTCGTCTGGTGGGTCGCGGTCCCTGGCGATCTCCTCAAGGGCGATGAGCTCTCCGTCGTCTACGAAGAGCGCGAGAACCAGGAGCCGCTGGTTCACGCGGTGCGCTTCACCAGCAAGAAGTTCAGCAAGACCTTCGAGGCCTACCGCTTCAAAGCGAAGGACGAGCCCTACGCCCGCTTCTACGAGCCGTCGGGCGAAGAGCTGGAGCAGCGCCTGGTCGACGGGCCGCTCGACAGCTGGGACCAGGTCACCTCGCTGCTGCGCGACGGGCGCAAGCACAAAGGCGTCGACTTCAAGACCGCCGTCGGCAGCCCGGTGAAGCCCACCTTCGACGGCACCATCACCCGCAAGAACTGGAACTTCCGCGGCAACGGAAACTCGGTGGAGATCGCCGAGTCGGGGGGCCAGGGGCGCACCGCGCTCTTCCTCCACCTGTCGGAGATCGAGAAGGAGCTCGTCCCCGGCGCGAAGGTGAAGAAGGGCCAGGTCGTCGCCAAGTCGGGCAACACCGGCCACAGCTTCGCCCCCCACCTCCACTACCAACTGATGAAGGGCGAGAAGGTGATCGACCCCTTCGAGAGCCACAAGACCTTCAAGAAGTCGGTGGACCCTTCCGAGAAGCCGAAGCTCGAGCTCGAGGTCGCCCGCTTCAAGGGTCTGATCGGCTCTGCTGGAGGCCAGGTCGCGGGCGCCTTCGGGCGGAAGTGATCGCCGCCCTTAAGGTGTAGGCATTGGGCCGTCCTTAGGCGATTGTGCGCCGAGGATGGAACGGGTCGGGAAGTACCAACTCGTACGGAAGCTGGCGACCGGCGGCATGGCCGAGGTGTTCCTCGCGCGCGCCGAAGGACCCGGCGGCTTCTCGAAGAAGCTGGTGGTGAAGCGGATCCTCCCCCACTTCGTCTCCGACCCCACCTTCGCCAACATGTTCCTCTCGGAGGCGCGCCTCGCCGCCGAGCTCAACCACCCGAACGTGGTGCAGATCTTCGACTTCGGCCAAGCCGACGGTCAGTACTACCTGGCGATGGAGTACATCGACGGGGCGAACCTGCGGGTGCTCAACACCGCCGCCACCACCGCCGGGGTGCGGATCCCCTTTCCCCTCGCGGCGCGGCTGGCGAGCCTCGCCGCCGAAGGGCTCCACTTCGCCCACGAGCTCCACGGCGAAGACGGCAAGCACATCGGCCTGGTCCACCGCGACATCAGCCCGGACAACATCCTCGTCTCGCGCTCCGGGGCGGTGAAGGTCGTCGACTTCGGCATCGCCAAGGCCAACGCCCAGCCGAGCATGACCCGCTCGGGGGTGATCAAAGGAAAGATGGCGTACATGCCGCCCGAGCAGCTGGGCCGCAAGCCGGTCGACCGCCGGGTCGACATCTTCGCTCTGGGTGTCGTGCTCCACGAGCTCGTCACCGGCACCTGGCCGTTCGACGCCTCGAGCGAGGTCAGCATCATCCAGGCGATCATGAACGAGGTGCCGTTTACCCACGTGCGCGAGCGCCGTTCCGACGTGCCCGAAGCGCTCGACACGATCATCGCCCGCTGCCTCGAGAAGAACCGCGACCTGCGCTACGCCACCTGCAAGGAACTGCACGCCGACCTCGAGCAGTACATCTCCTCGACGGGGCAGGCGGTCACCGCCACCGACCTCGCCGACCTGGTGAACCGGCTCGTCCCCTCCAGCACCACCAACCCCGACCAGGTGTCGCCCAGCTCCTCCGACGACGTCTCGCTCGACCGCACCTTCAAGCGCGACGTCAGCGACTCGGACGCGCTGGCGAAGGCCGGGGCCGAGTCGTCGATGAAGACGCAGCTGCCCGAGGCGCCGCGGAAGTCCGCCGCGCCGTTGGTGGTGATCGCCGTCCTCGCAGCCGCGGCGATCTCCGCGGGCATCGCCTGGTGGGTCAACCGGCCCCCGCCCCCGGTGTTCGTCGTCGATCCTCCGCCGCAGACGATCGACGCCGGCGCGATGGTGGTCGCGTCGGCGATCGCCGTCGACGCCGGTGCCTCTGCGCCCGACGACTTCGACGCCGGCGCGGTGGCGGTGGTCGTCGCGCCACCCGTGGCGGTCGATGCCGGCGTGCCGGTGCGGCCGGTGGAGCGCCCGGCCAGCCCCCGCAGCGTGAAGATCGAATTTCGCATCCGGCCCTTCGCCCAGGTCTTCCTCGACGGGAAGGACATCGGGACCACCCCGATGCCGCCGGTGTCGGTGGGCGTGGGGAAGCACAAGCTGCGGCTGGTCGGCAAGAGCCGGGAGAAGGAGCTCGAGTACGAGTTCCACGCGGGCGACTCGATCTTCAAATACAACCTCGAGGAATGACGATGAAGGGTCTGACAGTCACGACGATCGCCGCGGTGCTGATGCTTTCCTTCAGCGCCCACGCACAGTCGGCAGAGGTGAAGAAGTACCTCAACGCCGCCGTCACCCTCTACGAGAACCTCGAATACGAGAAGGCGCTGAAGCAGATTCAACGGGCGAAGACCAAGTCGACCGGCGCGAGCGATGACGCCCGCATCGCCCTCTACGAGGGCATCATCTACGCCGACATGGGCAAGGAAGAGCAGGCGCTCAACACCTTCAAGACCGGCCTGTCGATGGAGCCCG
>JAYVRT010001038.1:0-3138 GCA_043776025.1 Archangiaceae bacterium
CGCGACCGCCGAGAGAGCAGGCTGAGGGCTTAACGAACCACAGGCTGGGTGTTGGCGACGCCGACCGCGATTCCGATCGCGACCGCGGCGATCACCGAACCGACGACGCCGGTGATCACGATCGCCTTCACCGCGCCGCCCCTCCGCGAGCACCCGTGCCGCATGCCGCACCACTGCGTTCCCTCGGTGGCCGCCGCGGGCGCAGGCTGGGCAGGCGGCGTCAGCGCGGGCTGCGCTTCCACAGCGGGGGCATCAGGCGGCGGCGTGACGGGATCTTGCGCGAAGGCGCTCAGCGGGAGAAGCAGACACAGCGTCAGGCTCAAGGTGCGCAGCATGGGAAACCCTCCGTGGTTTCCCGGAACAGTGCGCGCCCGAGGCGAACCCGGACAAGAGCCTCAACAATTCTTCACGCGCACCGAAAAAGGATCACCTGGTGCAGCGCCGCTCCTTTTCTCACGCGCCGAGGCTCGCAAGGGCTCGTGGTTGCTGTGAGTGCAAAGGCGCTGACGGGGCACACCGCTGGCACAGCTGCCCCCCATGACTGCCATCGCGAATCGCAAGTACCTCTCGCGCTCGACCTTCATCACCTCGCCGGCAGCGAAGGTCCCGGCCGCGCCACTCGCGCGCAGACCTGCCGGCCCCCTCGACACCTTCGAGCCCGCGAGGCCGAGCCCGGTCGTGCTCGCCCCCGGCCTCCCCACCTCGCCCAACGACGCGCGCGTGAAGCAGGCGCTCACCGCACTGGGGCAGCTGGTGATCTCCGCGAACGGGGCCATCACGCGCACGATGATCGACGCCCTCGTGCGCGGCATCGGGCAGCCGCGCGGCACCGACGCGGCGGCCTCGGAGGGCGTGTTGACGGTCAGCTCCGCCGTGAGCGCCGCGAAGACCGTGGCCGCGCTGCCTCCCTCGGGTCGCGCCGTGCTCAGCAGGCTCACCTCGAAGGTGGGCCGCGCCGATCCGCTGATGGAGCGCGCGCTGATCTACAAGGCCGTGAGCGCCCGAAGCGCCCAGCTCGGCTCGCGCGATCCCGCTGTCGTGAACGCGGCCCTCGCCGAGGTGAGCACCTTCGCCACCGCCATCCGTGGCACGGGCACCGTGGAGTTGATGCGTCGCACCTCGGTGATCGATCTCAACAGCGACGGCGTGCCCGAAGGCCTGCAGCAGCGGTTCTGGATGTCGTGCGTCACGACCGCCTTTCAGATCGTCAAGGCCGAGGCCGACCCGATCTACGCGTGGAAGTTGAACTCCGAGCAGCTCGCCGCGCTCGATGATCCAAACGGGGCCATTGGCGCGGAGCAGCAGCGCTGGCTCGAAGCGGGAGGCGGCGTGGCAGTCCCGCGCGCGACCCTGGACTGCGGCGTAGGCATGTGGCCCGAGCGCACCATCGACCAGGTGCTCTCGCAGACCGCGGGCGTCCACTACACGCGCCACGACATGAACTCGCCCCAGACGCGCCAGGTGGCGTTCGACCAGATCGCGGGGCTGCTCGAGCAAGGCTTCGACGTCCCGATGGTCGCCGGCCCCACCCCCAATCACTGCATGGTGTTCACCGATGTCCGCGAGGGCGTCACCGGGCGCAGGTTTCTGCTCCAGGACCCGTGGACGGGCCAGTCGCGTTGGATGAGTCAGGCCGCCATGGTCGAGGGGAACACGCGGTTCGGCGTCATGGACGGCGCGAACTGCTGGATCACCTACGATCCCTCTCCGCTCTGACGAGGTGTAGTCTGCTCGGCGGTGTCGCAATTCGCCGAGCTCCTCGACCGCTTCTTCTACCGTCCCGACGAGGACGTCGGCGCGTTCCTTGAGTTCGCGCCCGTCAGCGATCGCATCGAGCAGGCCGCGCCCGACGAGTCGCCCGAAGAGTTCCTCGCCTTCGTGCTCGAAGGAGAGACCTACGCTGTGCCCATCGGCGCGGTGCGCGAGATCCTCAAGATCACCGACGTCACCGAGATCCCCCGGTCGCAGAAGAACATCATCGGGCTCATCAACGTGCGCGGCGAGATGCTGCCGCTCTACGACGTGAAGGTGGGCCTGCGACTGGCCCAGCTCGCGCCGGTCGTGCGCACCGGGAAAGACGTGGGCCGCGCCGCGCGCATCCTGCTGCTCAAGGATCTCGAGGGTGACGCGGGCGTGCTCGTCGATCGGGTCGAGGGCGTGGTGAAGCTGCAGCTCTCGCGGCTCGAAGAAGCGCCGGGCCTGGGCATCGATCGCAACGCCATCGCCGGCCTCGGGCGGCGCGACGGGCAGATGTACATTCTCCTCGACGTCGAGCAGGCCCTCTCATGAGCGACGAGGCGATTCAGCTCTGCGTGGTGCGCATCGGTGCCGAGTCGTACGCGGTCGATCTGAAGCGCGTGGAAGAAATCCTCCCCGTGCCCGTGCTCACGCCGCTCCCCCGCGCGCCCCGGTTCCTCGAGGGCGTGGTGCGGCTGCGGGGCGAGGTGGTGCCGGTGGTCGACGCGCGCAAACGGCTCGAGGTCACCAGCACAGCGGCGCAGGCGCTCAAGCCGTCGGGCAAGCCCAAGCGCACCGAGCGGCTCGTGGTCTGTCGCATCGGCGCCAGGAGAATCGGAATGCTGGTGGACGGCGTGACCCAGGTGCCGCGCGTGCTGCGCAGCTCACTGCGCCCCGCGCCGCTCGCGAATCGGCCCGGCTTCGCGCCCCACATCCTGGGCGTCACGGGCGAGGGCGATCACCTGACGCTGCTGCTCGACGTGAAGGCCCTGCTCACGGAGGACTCGCTGTGAGCCGGCACACTCGAGAGCGCGATGAGCCACCACCGTTCTCCCCGAGCGGAGTCGAGGGGTCTTGGTTGTTCTGCGAATTCAGAGCCTTCCAGAAGGCCCTCGACTCCGCTCGGGCAGAACGGTGGCTGGAGTCTTGTTTCGATCCACTCCACTCCGCGGTGAGCGCATGACCTGGCTCCAGGCCGACGCCGACGCAGAGACGCGCTACCGCACGCTCGACGCGCTGCCGGTCTCCCCGGCCGCCATCCCCTCGCTCCTCACGGCGCTGCACGACGAGAGCTGGCGCGTGCGTCGCCTTGCCGCTGAACGGCTGGGCGCTCTCGAGGCCTCGGCCGACACGGTCAAACAACTCGTCGACATGCTCGGCCAGCGAGATGACACCGGCGCC
>JAYVRT010001039.1:0-3138 GCA_043776025.1 Archangiaceae bacterium
CGGTACCCGAGTAGAGATCGAGCACCCGCAGCCCCTCGCACCACTGCCCGAGCACGTTGAAGACCGACTCGCGCACCCGATCGGCGGTGGGGCGGATCACGTCGGCCCGCTTCGGCGTCTTCAGGGTCCTGCCGCCCACCGTGCCGGCCACGATCCGCATCGTTTCCACGCATAGCTGATCTGGCCTGCGTCAGCGCGCAATCCGCACATCCACGCACTTGCCCCTGCATATCTGGTCGCTAGAGCCTCAAACCTCGGCTACTTTTCGGACACTTTGTCGCCGCGGGTGTCCTGACCCTGGGCGGCGCACGCAGGGAGAACGGATGGACTTCGATCGGTACAACAACCTGCACACGATCATCATGCTCCGCGACATTCTGCGGAAGTGGTGGCGATCGGAGCTGACCTTCGCGACCAAAGACGGCGTGGTGATGGAGTGGACCAAGGGGCAAATCGCTCCGCCGCCCAATGACTTCTGCCGGCTGTCCCTGTTCTCGAAGGAAGGCTTTCACCGCTGCACCTCGTCGGTGAGGGTGCTGCACGACAAGTTCAAGACGAGCCGGAAGCTGCGGCGCAGCCAGTTCCACGACTGCCACCTCGGCTTCAACATCGTCGGCGCGCCGCTGTACATCAACGGCGAGTACGAGGGGATGCTCTTCGTCGAGGGCTTCGTGCGCCAGGAGGTCAGCCCCGCCGAGGCAGAACGGATCAAGACCAAGATCCGTGAGCTCAACAACGGCGCCACCGATCTCGAGCGCGCGGTCGAGCGGATCCCCTTGATGGCGGTGGCCGAGGTGGAGAAGATCAGCGACCTGCTCGAGTTCGGCGTCAACGAGATCGCCAACTACGAGGCCGAGCTGTCACGGCGCGACGAGACGATTCAGTCGCTGTCCACCGAGCTGTCGGACCGCTACAAGTTCGAGAACATCATCGGCAAGTCGGGCCCGATGCTCGAGGTCTTCCGGCTGCTGGAGAAGGTGTGCAACTCCGATTCGACGGTGTTGATCAACGGTGAGTCCGGCACCGGCAAGGAATTGGTGGCGCGGGCGATTCATTACAACGGACCGCGCAAGGACAAGCCCTTCGTCGTCCAGAACTGCTCCGCCTTCAACGACAACCTGCTGGAGAGCGCGCTCTTCGGCCACACCAAAGGCAGCTTCACCGGCGCGCTGCGCGACAAGAAGGGGCTGTTCGAGGTAGCCGACCGCGGCACCTTCTTCCTCGACGAGGTGGGCGACATGTCTCCTGCCCTCCAGGTGAAGCTGCTGCGGGTGCTGCAGGAAGGAGCCTTCATCCCCGTCGGCGGCACCCAGCTGAAGGAAGTGGATGTGCGGGTGATCGCCGCGACCCACAAGGATCTCACCGAGATGGTGAAGAAGGGCGAGTTCCGCGAGGATCTCTACTACCGGATCAACGTGATCCGGATTCAGGTGCCGCCGCTGCGCGACCGGAAGGACGATCTGCTGATCCTCATCGACCACTTCTTCCGCAAGCACCACCGCGAAGGGCAGAAGGCGCGCGGCCTGGCGCCGGACGCGGTGGCGATCCTCGCCGGGTACCACTGGCCGGGGAACATCCGTGAATTGGAGAACGAGCTCGAACGGCTGCTGGTGCTCGGCAGCGACCTCGACATCATCCCCGGGGATCTGATCTCCAGCCGGATCAAGGACGCGGTCGCTCCCGCCGCTGGCTCGCCGATGTCCGCCAGCCGCACCGCGCTCGCGCTCGCGGGCAAGCTCAACGACGCGGTCGAGTCTCTGGAACGGGAGATGATCGGCCAGGGCCTGACCCGCACCCGCTACAACAAGAGCAAGCTGTCGCGCGAGCTGGGCATCAGCCGCTCGAACCTGATCTTGAAGATCGCCAAGTACGGGCTCGATCGCCCCGGCGCCGGCGGCGACGAGGACGACGCGGAGGCCGTGGGTTGAGCTACTTCCGGCAGGACCTCGTGCCCAGCCTCGACGACGCCACCCCGCTGTGGTTCCAGGCCCAGGGCGACGGCGAGCCCTCGGCGGTGCTCTGCGACGGCCTGGGCTGCGACGGCTTCGCCTGGAAGTACCTGCTGCCCGAGCTGCGCCAGAGCCGCCGGGTGCTCCGCTGGCACTACCGGGGCCACGGCGCATCGGGGGTGCCGGCCGACTCGACCCGGATCGGAATGGAATACACCTGCAGTGACATGCTGCAGCTGATCGATCACGCCGGGCTGCAGCGCCCGGTGATCTTCGGCCACTCGATGGGCGTCCAGGTCGCGCTCGAGTTCCACCGCCGCCACCCGAGCCGGGTCGCGGGGCTGGTGCTGTTGTGCGGCAGCTACGGCAACCCGCTCGACACCTGGCACGATCACACCCTGCTGCGAAAGGCCTTCCCCCTGGTGCGCCGGGCGGTCGAGTGGGCGCCGAACGTCGCGCGCCGGGTGACCTCGCAGCTGAAGACCGAGATCGCGATGCAGTTCTCGATGCGCACCGAACTCAACCCCGACCTGCTCGCCCGCGAGGATTTCTGGCCTTACCTCGACCACCTGTCGAAGATGGACCCGGTGATGTTCGTGCGCACCCTCGACTCGCTCAAAGATCACTCGGCGTGGGACCACCTGCCGAGCGTCGACGTCCCGACGCTGGTCGTCGGCGGGGAGATCGACCGCTTCACCCCAGTTTGGCTCAGTGAACGGATGGCGCACCACATCCCGCAGGCCGACTACCTCTTCGTCCCCGGCGGCAGCCACACTGCGCCGCTCGAACGGCCGACGCTGGTCAACGGCCGCATCGAGAGCTTCCTCAAGAACCGGGTGGATCCGGGGATGCTGAAGAAGACGGCGTGACGGCCTGGCTCAAACGGCTCGATCTGACCGCGCTCACCTCCGAGCGCTGGCTCCTGCCCCGCGCCGGCCTGGTGCGGGTCGGGCGGGAGAGCAACGCCAACTTCCGGCTGCCCGCGGGCGATGACCTGCCCGCCTGCGATCTGATCGCCGATGGCGAGCAATGGCTGGTGAACTCGCGCGATCCCACCGCGCCGGCGAAGCTCGACGACAAGCTGCTGCTGACGCTGACCCCGCTGAAGGGTGGCGAGGTGATCGACCTCGGCGACACCCTGCTCGTCTTCAACCGGCGCGAAGAGGATCGCAACGAGACCCTCGAGGCG
>JAYVRT010001040.1:0-3132 GCA_043776025.1 Archangiaceae bacterium
CACCCTGGCCGCCTGCGGGGCCCTCGAGGTGATCTTCTGCCTGCTGATGATGGAGCGCGGGTTCCTCGCCCCCACCTTGAACCTCGAGGAGGTCGCTGACGAGGCCAGAGGGCCGCTCCACCTGCGCGAGGTGCTCCACCGGAAGGTCAGCCGGGTGATGACCAACAACTTCGCCTTTGGCGGAATCAACACCTCATTGATCATCGCCGCCCCCAACTGACACAAACACCCGACGCTTCTCCGGTGACCCACTATTATCCGCCGCCGTGACGCTTCTCTCCTGGGCTGCTGACCACCGCGACGACGCCCTGCGGCTGCTCACCGTCCACGGCCGCCTCGACGCCGACACCATCGCCGCGTATGCACCGCGCTGGAATTGGTTCTCGCTTTCGCTCAACCAGAAGCTGGAGTGGACCGAGGCGCTGATCGACCGCTTCGTCGACCGCTGGGACTTCGGGCCACTGTCCGACAACCCTGCCCTGCCCTGGTCGGCGAGGCTGATCGAGCGGTACTTGCCTCGGTGGGATTGGACCCGGCTGTCGCGCAACAAACAGATCGAGTGGACCCCCGAGCTGCTCCAGCGCTTCTCCGAGCGCCTCGACTTCAAGGCCCTCACGCGCTACGCGCGGGTCCCGTTCACGCTGGAGCTGATCCGAAAGTTCGAGGATCGTTGGGACTGGGGAAGCGACACCGGCGCGATCAACGACTCGAACCTCTCCAACACCCGCTTCCCCTACACCCCCGAGGTGATCCGCGCCTTCGCCGACCGCTTCGACTGGGCCAACCTCTCAACGCCGCGGGCGCAGCAGCGGTTCGCGATCACCCCGGACCTGCTCGAGGAGCACCTGAGGCGGTGGAGCTTCAAAGCCCTCTCCGCCAACCCCCTGCTGCCCTGGAGCGAGGCGCTGATCGTCCGCTACGAGACCCAGTGGGACTGGGCCGCGCTCAGCGAGGGCGGCAACGGCTTCCGCTGGCCCCAGGCCGTGGTCGAACGGTTCGCCAAGCGCTTCGACTTCCGGGCAGCCTCGGTGGGGGCTGGCACCTGGGGCCGTGACAACCTCGAGTGGAGCCGGGCCCTGGTCACCCGCTTCGAGACCCGCTGGGACTTCGCCGAGCTCAGCCGTTGCACCCGGATCCCCTTCGACGTCGAGCTGCTCGAGCAATACGCCGAGAAGTGGAGCTGGAGCGGCCTTTCTCGCAACCCCTCGGTGCCCTGGACGCCCGAGCTGATCACCCGCTTCGCCGCGAAGATCGACTTCGCCTCGCTCAGCGCCAACCCCCGCCCCTTCTGGACCGTCGAGCTGCTCGACCGGTACGCGAAGAAGCTGCGCTGGCTGCCCTCGAACGGCGGGAGTCTGCGCAGCAACCCTGGCCTGCCCTGGTCGATCGAGCTCTACGAGCGCTACGCCGAAAAGTGGGGGCGGGAGTTCGTTCCGCTCAATGCTGAGAAGAAGCCGGTGTCGTTCGCCGCCGAGCTGCTCGACAAGACCAACAGCCGGGGCGTCGCCAAGGAGCTGTCTTCCTGGGAAGGCCTCCCCTGGTCGCGAACCCTGCTGGAGAAGCACGAAGACGACTGGGACTGGTCGGCCCTCGCGCGCAACAGGGCGGTGCCCTGGAGCCCGGAGCTGATCGATCGCTTCGCCTCGGCGGTGCCGCTCAACAGCTTCTTCGATTCCCACCCCAACGCGGTGGCCGCGGCGACGCTGCTCGCCCGGCCGCAGCTGCTCAACATCGCCTTCGGGCTGCAGAAGCCGCCGCCGCTGGTTCCGGCGGCGATCTCTGAACGCGGGCGCCCGGCGCAGGCGCTGCAGCGGATCATCGTCGCCGACGGTGAGCCGGGAGAACCCGACGAGTCGTCTCGGCCGGCGCGCAAAGCGAAGCCCAAAGCGAAGAAGGCGAAGAGCGCGAAGAAGAAGCGTTAGAGCTTCTCGACGGTGCCGTCGGCATACCGCGCAAACCGGCCCGCGGTGGCGCCGTGGTTGGGATCATCGCTCGGCCAGGGCCACCCGCCGAAGCCGGTGGCGCGGTAATCGGTGAAGGCGCGCTGAATCTCCTCGGCGGTGTTCATCACAAATGGGCCGTATTGGACGACGGGCTCCGCGATCGGCCGGCCCTGCAGCAGCAGCGCCTCGACCTCGCCGTCGCCCGCCTCGAGCACCACGTCGGCGCCGGGCTCCAGCACCAGGCCGGCGTGCGTGCCGAACGCCTCGCCGTCGACCTTCAGCGAGGGGCCAGCAAAGAAGTACAGCGTCCGGACCGTCTTCGGCCCGTTCGCCTTCGGAAGCGTCCACCGCGCGCCCGGGGCGAAGCGGACGCTGAAGATCGCCACCTCAGACTCCGGCCGCGCGGCCCACGATTGAGGGGGCGGGGCCGGCGACCGCTTTCCCAGGAGCTCGCCGGCGATCACGGTGATCGTCGTCGTCCGGCCCGCCTCGTCGGTGTGACTGACTTTGGGGATGTCGCGATCCCACAGCATCGTGAAGTGCGGCGCGACCCGCTTGTTCTCCCGCGGAAGATTCAGCCAGATCTGGAACAGCTCGACTGGGTTGGGCTCGTCCTTCTGAAGCAGGGGGAACATCTCGGAGTGGACGATGCCCTTGCCGGCGGTCACCCACTGGGTGTCGCCCTCGCCGAAGCGCGCCGCCGCCCCCAACGAGTCGGAGTGATCGATGTAGCCCCGCCGCGCGATCGTCACCGTCTCGAAGCCCCGGTGGGGATGCTGGGGAAAGCCGGGCACCACCTGCCCGTGGTACATCCGCCAGCCGTCCTTGCCCTCGAAGTCCTGGCCCAGATCGCGGCCGTCGAGCGAAGCGGCCGGCCCCAGCTGCGCGTTCCCCTTCGGGTAGGCATCGTCGTGGTGGACACAGAAGAGAAACGGGTCCGAGGTCACCCAGGGAAATCCCAGCGGCAGCGTCTTGAGTACGGAAGAGCTCACGCCGCCAAAGGTAATGTGGTGACGCCCTGCGCGCTAACCCGACAATTCTTTCACTCCGGGTGACCGCGGTTGCTAGGGTTGCCCAATGGCGCGAGCATTGCTGATGGTGGCTGTCTGCGGGGTCTTGAGCTGCAAGGGCGAGAAGCCGATCTACTTTCAGTGCAACTACAACGCCGACTCGCTCGTCGGGGACGTGG
>JAYVRT010001041.1:0-3131 GCA_043776025.1 Archangiaceae bacterium
CGCAGCAGCAGCACCGTCATCACCGTGTGGGCGTCGGCCTCGTCCTCGGGCTCGGCGGTGTTCGCCACCACCAGCGCGCAGGCGAAGCCGGTGGAGATCACCTTCTTCAGCGACTCGGGGTGGGTCGGATCGCCCTCGACGAACTTGAGCCTCAAGTTCTTCAGGCCCGAGACCTGGGCCTTGAGGAACTCGGTGAAGGACTCCTTCTCCACGCCGGGCATCAGCCACGCCTCGGACCCGGGGAGCACGTACTTGTCGTACTCCTGCAGCATGTCGCCCAGCTTCGGGCTGCGGCCGAAGACGAGCAGCTTCTCCGGCTTGCGCGGCAGCGCCTGGGTCCCGTGGAAGCTGGGGGAGACGACCGGCGCGTGCGAGGCGGTGAGCGAGAACGAGTCGTCGTCCTCGGCGATGACGAGCAGCTCGTCGCCCGCCTCGAGCAGCACGTCGTCCTTCGGGTTGAGCACCGTCTCCGCGGGCTGGTCTCCCTTCGCCGGCCGGCGGTAGCCGCAGACCACCGCGTCCTTCATCTTCCATTGGGCTTCAGCGAACGGCCGGCCGTTCAGCTCGGGGAAGGCCCGGAAGTAGAACTCGCTGCCCTCGTAAGAGAGGAGGTCGCGGTACACCTGCGCCAGCCCGTTCTGCCGCGAGGTCTGGACCATCATCCGGGACAGCGTCTCCTCCATCGCCACCACCTCGACGCCGCCGGTGCCCAGCTGCTCGACGACCTGGCGGCGGCTGGAATCGATCAGCTCGACGCAGGCGTGGTTGCGGGTGAGCGCACCGGGGATCCGCCGCAGCGCCAGCAGGGTCTTGATCGCCCCCATGTCCGCCCGGCCCGAAGAGTCCGCTTCTTCAGCCTCGTCGGTGTCGGAGGCGAGGATGACGATGCTGCGGGCGCGCGCCGCGCCGACCTTGATCAGATCGTGCGGCGAGTAGGGGCTGCCCTGGCGGACCACCACCCGGGTGGTGAGCATGTCACCCAGCCGCTCGCGCACCGTGGTCTCCACCTCCTCTTTGTCCGTGGGGGAGAGGATGACGATCGACGCGTGCTTCTGATTGGAGTTGGCCTCGCGCAGCTCGCGCAGAATCGCGAACACCTTCTCGCCGTAGCCGAGGATCAGCGTGTGGCCCTCGTCGATGACCGGGCTCTTGCCTTTGCGCAGGTCCTCGATTTTTTCGCCGATGGTCGAGCTGGTGAGACCGATGAGCAGCGAGACGACCCCGACGCCGCAGAGGGTGGTGAAGATCGCCACCCCGCGCACCACTGTGCCCTGGTCACCGCCCATCGTCCCGCCGTCGAGCACCCGGGTGAGCGACCACCACATCCCCTCGAGGAAATTGAACGGCTTCTCCGGGTCTTCGGGCATCACCGCCAGCGCCAACACCGCCGCCAAAGTGACGAGGACGAACGAGAGGCCGAAGAGGCCGACGAAGCGCGCCAGGGGGCTCCAGGAGAGGAAGCGGTCGACCTGGTAGCGGAGCTTGTCGCCCATCGACGGGGCGCCGGAAGCATCGGACATGGGAGGCCTCTTACTCTTTGGACTTCAGCTTGCTGTTGTTCTCCTCGATGAAGCGGCGCAGGTCGTCCGCCATGTCGAGGAGCTTCAGCCACTGCTCTTTGTAGAGCGTGACCGGGAAGCGGCCCATGCCGTACACCGACAGGCCCCCCTTCTCCGAGACCTTGAGCGAGATGCCCTTGCTGGTGCGCGCCTTGAGCGACTCGTTCTCCTTCTGGAGCCGCTCGAGCTCGGCCTTCATTTCCTGTTCGTTCATAGGCGGGCAGACAAGCTCACTTCGCCTTCGGACGGAAGATCTTCGGAGCGCCTGGCGCCCCCTCGAGGAAGGGCCCCTCGAGCAGGTCGAGGCAGTAGGGGATCGCGGGGAAGACCGCCTCGAGGCAGTCGCGGATCGCGCTCGGCTTCCCCGGGAGGTTGACGATCAACGCCTTGCCCCGGATTCCCGCCGTCTGCCGGGAAAGGATCGCCGTCGCCACCACCTTCAGCGACACCGCGCGCATCAGCTCGCCGAAGCCGGGCATCATCTTCTGGCACACCGCCTCGGTCGCCTCCGGGGTGACGTCCCGAAGGGCCGGGCCGGTGCCGCCGGTGGTGACCACCAGGGCGCAGCCTTCGTCGTCGCACAGCGCCTTCAAGGTCGCTTCGATCGTCGCCTGGTCGTCGGGGATGAGCCGGTAGACCTTCTCCCACTTCGAGGTCAGGTACTCGGTGAGCACCTGCTCGATCGCCTTGCCCGAGAGGTCCTCGTAGATGCCCTGGCTGGCGCGGTCTGACGCGGTCACGATTCCGATGCGTGCTGGAGAAGTTTGCGGCATGGTCAGATCGACCTTTAACGCAGCTCTACCGGACCTGACATGACGATCAAATCCGACCGCTGGATCCGCCGGATGGCGCAAGAGCACCAGATGATCTCCCCCTTCGAGTCGAAGCAGGTGCGGGAGATCAACGGCAACAAGGCGATCAGCTGGGGCACCTCGAGCTACGGCTACGACGTGCGCTGCGCCGACGAGTTCAAGATCTTCACCAACATCAACTCGACGATCGTCGACCCGAAGCACTTCGACCCGACCAGCTTCGTCGACCGCCAGGCGACCGAGTGCATCATCCCGCCCAACTCCTTCGCGCTCGCCCGCACCGTCGAGTACTTCAAGATTCCCCGCGATGTGCTCGTCATCTGCCTCGGCAAGTCGACCTACGCGCGCTGCGGAATCATCGTCAACGTCACCCCGCTCGAGCCCGAGTGGGAAGGGCACGTGACCCTCGAGTTCTCCAACACCACCCCGCTGCCCGCGCGGATCTACGCCAATGAAGGCGTCGCCCAGATGCTCTTCTTCCAGTCCGACGAGGCGTGCGAGACCAGCTACAAGGACCGCGGCGGGAAGTACCAGGGCCAGAAGGGCGTTACGCTGCCCAAGGCATGAGCCGCTCGCTCTTCATTCTCTTCATCTGCCTCACCGCCTCGGTCGCGCTCGCGCGGGGAAAGAAGAAGGCCGACCCCGACGCCGAGGCGCCGCCAAAGCACGAGAAGCACGACGCGGTGGGGAGCATCATCCTCAACGGCGAGAAGACCGAGGTCCGCTGGACCGACGGCGACAGCTTCAACATCAAGACCGG
>JAYVRT010001042.1:0-10642 GCA_043776025.1 Archangiaceae bacterium
ACTGCCGCCCGCTGGCTGACGGTGAAGACGTCCTGCGACATCGCATCACTCACCTTCACCTTCTCGGCGTCCAGCCCCCGAAGGGTCTCCACCAGCGTCAGGTCGCGGTCGGTGACGATGCCGACCAGCTTCCCCGACTCCAGCACCGGCAGGTGCCTGATGGCGTGCTCCTCCATCAGCTTGTGGGCATCGGCCAGGGTCCGGTGGTGGCCGATGGTGTGAGGGCTTCGGGTCATGAAGAGCTCAATCGTCGGACTGGTCATGCGTGCCGCAAGAGCAAGGGACGTGCCCAGCCGCCGTGGTAGAAGCGTCGGGTCGCAATGCCACTCCAAGCCACGATTCTGGTGGTCGACGACAACGCCGACAACCGTGCCCTCGCCCAGGCGGCCCTCGAAGACGAGGGCTACCAGGTGTTGCTCGCCACCGGTGGGGACGAGGCGATCGCGGTGTTTCAAAGTGGAAAGCCCGACTGCCTGCTGCTCGACGTCCGGATGCCGGGCACCGACGGCTTCGTGGTCTGCGCAAAGATCCGTACCCTTCCCGGCGGCGCGGACGTGCCGATCGTCTTCCTCACCGCGCTGCGCGACGTCGACACCTTCGACCGGGCGCTTCGGGCCGGGGGCGATGACTTCCTCACCAAGCCGGTGCGGCCGACCGAGCTGGTGGTGCGCATCCAGGCGGCGCTGAAGCTGCGCCGGATGAGCGCCGAGCTGCGCGAAAACTACGACCTGGTGCGCCGCCAGCGCGACGACCTGATGCGGTTGCAGCTGCAGAAGGAGCAGCTGACCTCGTTCGTCGTCCACGATCTGAAGAACCCGGTGACCTCGATGGATCTGCTCGCCCAGTCGCTGCTCGCCGACCCCGAGCTGAGCCCGCGGGCGCGCGAATCGGCCAAGCACGTGCGCTCCGAGGCCCGCGCCTTGCTGCGCCTGGTGTTGAACCTGCTCGACATCTCCAAGAGCGAAGAAGGCCAGCTGGCGCCCCGCCTGGCCGATGTGCCGCTCGACAAGCTGGCCGCCGAGGTGCTGGACGAGATGGAGCTCAAAGCCCAGACGTCGCAGGTGAAGCTCGCCCGGCAGATCGACACCGGGCCGGTGAAGGCCGACCCGGACCTGTTGCGCCGGGTGCTGGAGAATCTGGTCGACAATGCCATCCGCCACGCACCGGAGCAGAGCGTGGTTCGGGTGACCGCCGCCCGCGGCGAAGGTGGCGTTGAGCTGCGCGTCGCCGACACCGGCCCCGGCATTCCTGAAAAGATGCGCGAGGCGATCTTCGAGCGCTTCGTCCAGGTCGAGGGCAGCTCCCACACCCGCTCCGGCCGTGGGCTGGGGCTGGCCTTCTGCAAGCTGGTCGCCCAGGCGCACGGCGGAACCATCTGGGTCGAAGACGGCAAGCCCGGCTCGACCCTCTGTGTGCGGTGGCCGGGGTGAGCGAACCCTTCAGCCCACAGATGTTCCGCTGGCTGCTCGACGCGGCACCCGACTCGATCGTCGTCGTCGACGAGAAGGGAGCGATCGTCCTCGTCAATCTCCAGACCGAGCGTTTGTTCGGCTACTCGCGCGACGAGCTGCTGGGCAAGACGATCGAGATCCTCATCCCCGAGCGCGTGCGCGCGGCCCACACCGGCCACCGGGCCCAGTTCAACACTGCGCCGAAGGTCCGGTCGATGGGCAGCGGCCTCGAGCTCAAAGGCCGGCGCAAGGACGCCACCGAGTTCCCGATCGAGATCAGCCTGAGCCCGCTGTTCACCGACAGCCACCGCTACACCTCGGCGGGGATCCGGGACATCACCGAGCGCAAACAGGCCGAGGCCAACGCCCGGCGCACGCAGCAGCACCTGTTGAGCGCGGTCGAGAGCATCCCGGGCGCGTTCGCGATCTTCGACCTCGAGGACCGCCTCGTGCTCTGCAACAGCGCGGTGCGCGGAATGTTCGGGCGGACGCTTTCGGGAGAGATCGTGGGGAAGACGTTCACCCAACTGGTCGACGCCAACCTCACTGCCGGGTTCTTCGATCTCGGCGCCGGTTCCTCGGAGCACCTGCGCGAGAAGCTGCTCGCCGGCCACCGCGCACCGTCGGGAACGTTCGAGGTCCGCACCGCCACCGGGCTGACGCTGCGCTTCGTCGAGCGGCAGACGCCCGAGGGCGCCTCGGTGACCACCATCTGGGACATCACCGACGACGTCGAGCACGAGTCCGAGCTGCGGCGCGCCCGGACCCTCGCCGAGGCGGCGAACTCCGCGAAGAGCGAGTTCCTCTCGTCAATGAGCCACGAGCTGCGAACCCCGCTCAACGCGATCCTCGGCTTCGCGCAACTGCTGCAGCGCGACAAGCGCACCCCCCTGTCCGAACGACACCAGGAACGCATCGGCCACGTCCTCAAGGGCGGCGAGCACCTGCTGCGGCTGATCGACGACGTGCTCGACCTGTCGCGGATCGAAGCTGGGCAGGTCTCGGTGTCGCCCGAGCCGGTCGACCTCGGCGAGGTGATCCCCGAGGTGAAGAACACGCTCGACCCGATGGCAGCCCGGGCCGAGGTCCGGCTGGTGGTGGCGCCGTTGCCCGAAGGTTGCCCTGAGGTGCTCGGAGACCGGACGCGGGTCAAGCAGATCCTGATGAACTACGGCTCGAACGCGATCAAGTACGGCCGCAAGAAGGGCACCGCCACCTTCCGAGCCAGCGCTGCCGACGGCGCGGTGCGGGTCAGCGTGATTGACGATGGCATCGGGATCCCCACCGAGCAGCAGGAGAAGATGTTCCAGCCATTTCACCGCGCCGGCCAGGAGACGGGGCCAATCGAGGGCACCGGCATCGGGCTGGCAATCACCAAGCGCCTCGCTGGCCTGATGGGCGGAAGAGTCGGCTTCACCAGCAAGCAGGCCGAGGGCAGCGAGTTCTGGATCGAGCTTCCGGTGCACGTCGCCACCGCGCCGAGGTCCGCCCCCCGGGCGGGGCTCCTCGAGGCCGGCTCCAGGCTGGCCGGAGCCACCGGCCCGCGGTACTGCATCGTCTACATCGAGGACAACCCGTCGAACATCGCCTTCATGGAAGCCCTGCTCGCCGACTTCGAGCGGGTGGACCTCCTCACGGCGCCCACCGCGGAAATCGGCCTCGAGTTGGTCCGCTCGCGGCAGCCCCAGGCGGTGATCATGGACATCAACCTGCCGGGGATCAGCGGCTTCGAGGCGACCCGCAGGCTCCACGAGTGGCCGGAGACGAAGCACATCCCGGTGATCGCCTTGAGCGCGGCGGCGATGGTGCGCGACGCCGAGGCGATCTCCGAGGCCGGCTTCTATCGGTACCTCACCAAGCCGGTGAGGGTCGACGAGCTGGCCCGCGTGCTCGAAGAGCTGCTGGTCGCGCCGCCGGCCTGAACTGGCTACTTCTTCGGCGCGAGGTCGACGCTTGCCGCGTGCTCGCGGCCGACGCCGTACTCGTTGAGCCGGTACTGGATGGTGCGGACGCTGACGTCGAGCATCTCCGCCGCGCGGTGGGTCGAGCCGCCGACAGAGTCCAGCGTCTTCAAGATCGCGAACCGCTCGAGCTCGGCCAGCGTCGCCCCTGGCACCGAGATGCCGTCGAGGCTCTCGGCGGTCGCGGTCGGGTACGGCAGGTGCTCGTCCTCGATCATTGGGCCTTCGCACATCACCACCGCGCGCTCGATCGCGTTCTCCAGCTCGCGCACGTTGCCCGGCCAGCGGTGGTTGCGGATCTTCGTCTTCGCCCGGGCGCTGAAGCCTTCGATCTGCTTGTGGTTCTCGAGGGAAAACTTGTGGAGGAAGTGGTCGGCGAGCGCGAGCACGTCGGCACCGCGCAGCCGCAGCGGGGGCATCTCGATCCGCACCACGTTGAGCCGGTAGAAGAGATCCTCGCGGAAGCGGCCGGAGACGACGTCGGCGGCGAGATCGCGGTTGGTGGCGGCGAGGATCCTCACGTCGACGTTGACCGCCTCGTTGCCGCCGACGCGCTCGAAGCGGCGCTCCTGGAGCACGGTGAGCAGCTTCACCTGAGTCGAAGGGGGGATCTCCCCGATTTCGTCGAGGAAGATCGTCCCCTCGTTGGCCTGCTCGAACCGCCCGGCCCGCCGTCGATCGGCGCCGGTGAAGGAGCCCTTCTCGTGGCCGAACAGCTCGCTCTCCAGAAGTGACTCCGCGAGCGCGGCGCAGTGCACCGCGACGAACGGCTTGTGGGCCCGGGGGCTGAGCGCGTGCAGCGCCTTGGCCAGCTCGCCCTTGCCGGTGCCGCTCTGCCCGGTGATCAACACCGTGGCCCGGGACGGCGCGACCTGCTTCGCCAGCCGGTAGACCTTCTGCATCACCGGGCTGGTGCCGAGCAGGCCTTGCATCCCTTCGCCGTACTTCTCTCGAGCCTGGCGCCGCAGGTTCTCGTTCTCGACGCGAATGTCGCGGTGCTCGATCGCCCGCTCCACCGAAACCACCAGCGCGTCGAAGTCGATCGGCTTGGTGAGGTAGTCGGCCGCGCCGGCGCGCATCGCCGCCACTGCCGAGCCGAGATCGACGGCGGAGGTCGCGACCAGCACCGGCAGCTCGGGCTCGCGGGCGTGGAGCTCCTTGAGCAGATCCATGCCCGTCATCCGCGGCATGTCGAGGTCGGTGACCACCACGTCGGGGGGCACCTCGGCGATCCTTTCCAGCGCGGCCACGCCGTCGGCCGCGAGATCCACCTCGTACCCCTTGGCCGACAGCAGGTCCTTGAGCGCCTTTCGCGCCGAACCCTCGTCGTCGACCACCAGAACTCGCACCTTTGCCCGGTCCATTCGACCCTCCTCTTTAGCGCAAGCCCTGCCTTGAGGCGCGGCGCATCTTTTGCGCGGGTCGCGCCGTCGGGGGCCATCGAACTGCAAAGAAGTAACCATCGCCGGGCCAGTTGGCTGGGTGGTCCACCCCTTGCTCACCCAGAGGTCATGTCCATTCTCTGCGCGACCAATTTCTCTCCCGAGGCGATCGCCGCGACCACCGCCGCCGCCGAGCTGGCCCGGGCGCGGGGCGAGGACCTCTGGCTGGCCTTCGTGATGCCTCAGGTCACCGTCCGGGCCTTCGGCGAGGCGGTGGTGGTAACCGCCGAGGCGACGTTGAAGGGCGAGGCAGCGCGGGCAGCGCGCGTGGGCGCCACCGTCACCCCGGTGCTGCTGACGGGCAAGCTGCACCAGGAGCTGCCGAAGTTCGCCGCCGACCACAAGGTCAGCCTGGTGATCGCCGGCGAGACGCAGAAGCCGCCGACCTCCACCGGCACCGGCACCCTGGCGCGAATGGCGCAGCACCTCGAAGCGCCGCTGGGGGTGGTGCGCGACGCCGAGAAGCTGATCTCCTGGGCGAAGGGCGCGCCGCTCAAGGTGATGCTCGCGCTCGATCGCAGCCGCAGCAGCGCGGTCGCGGCGCAGTGGCTCGCGTCGCTGCGGAAGTTCGGCCGGCTCGAGGTGCTCGGGGCCCACGTCTTCTGGGTGCCGGCGGAGCAGCGGCGGCTCGGGCTGGCGCTGGGCAAGACGTGGGACGACGCGGGCCTCGAGCTGCCCGCGGTGCTCGAGCGAGAGCTGCGCGCGGCGCTACCTCCCGGGCTGGTGGACCGGATGATCATCGAGCCGGCGTTCGGCCGCACCTCGGATCACCTCAACGCGCTCGCGGCGAAGGAGAAGGTGGATCTGCTGGTGCTCGGCTGTCACCGGCGCCAGGCGCTGGGGCAGCTGTTCAGCGCCTCGGAGCAGTGCCTGCAGCTGGCGCCCGTCTCGGTGCTGACGATTCCCGACGCCGGCGCGGCGCCGGGCGCGCCGCAGCCGGTGCCCCGCGTGGAGCGGGTGTTGATCGCCACCGACTTCTCGGCGAACGGGGCGCGCGCGGTGACCCACGGCCTGGCGCTGCTCGGGCACGGCGAGGACGCCGAGCTGCTCACCGTGGTCCCCCGGACACCGACCGCCGAAGAAGCCAAGGTGTTGATCGAACGGCTGCTGAAGACGGTGCCCGACGAGGCGCGCGCCCGCGGAGTTCGGGTGAGCTGCCAGGTCGCGGTGGGAGCGGATCCGGCGGAGCAGATCGTCGCCGCGGCCGAACGGCTCGGCAGCCAGGTGATCTGCGTCGGCTCGCGCGGGCACACCGGCCTGAGGAAGGCGCTGCTCGGCAGCGTCGCCCAGCGGGTGCTCGCATCCACCTCCCGGCCGGTGCTGGTGATCAACCCCGGGGAGCCTGCGTGAGCGCCGCCCGGCCCCTGCACGAGGTGGGGCCCGTCGGACCCGTCGCCGCCGGTCCCGCCGAGCCGCGGGGGCTCACCTCGGCCGCCGCGACCGAGCGGATGAGGCAGCTGGGCCCCAACGCGCTGACCCGCCAGAAGGTGACGCCGTGGTGGCGCACGCTGCTCGCGCAGTTCACCAGCCCGCTGATCCTCCTGCTGTTGGGCGCCTGCGCGCTCTCCGCGTTTCTCGGGGCGCTGGTGGACGCGTCGGCGATCGGCGCGATCGTGGTGCTCAACGGCCTGGTCGGGTTCTTCCAGGAGTACCGGGCGGAGAAGGCGGTGCTCGCGCTGCGCTCGATGACCGCACCCCAGGCGCGGGTGCTCCGCGACGGCCACCCGAAGCTGCTGCCTTCGACGCAGGTGGTGGTCGACGACGTGCTGGTGCTCGAGGCAGGCGACATCATCCCCGCCGACGCCGAGCTGCTCGAGGCCCACGCGCTGCGCACCAGCGAAGCGGCCCTGACGGGAGAGAGCGCGCCGGTGGACAAGCGCGTCGGCCTGACACCCGGGGCGCACCTGGCGGAGCGGACCGGCGAGCTGTTCCTCGGCGCCGCGGTGGTCAACGGCACCGCGTTGGCGCAGGTGCGCGCCACGGGGATGCAGACCGAGCTGGGGAAGATCGCCCACCTGCTGGCGACGGTGGAAGACGACGACACGCCGCTGGAGAAGCAGATCGCCCGGATCAGCCGGATCCTCCTCGGGGTGTGCCTCGGCGTGGTCGCGGTGGTGGCCGGGCTGGGGCTGATGCGCGGCGAGCCGCTGATGGCGGTGTTCCTCTCCGCGGTCTCGCTCGCGGTGGCGGCGGTGCCCGAGGGGTTGCCGGCGATCATCACCATCGCCCTCTCGGTGGGCGTGCAGCGGATGGCGCGGCGCAACGTGCTGGTCCGGCACCTGCCCGCGGTGGAGACGCTGGGCTGCGCGAGCGTGGTCTGCACCGACAAGACGGGGACGCTCACCACCGGGGTGATGAAGGTCCGCGCGCTCTGGGGGCCCGACGAAGCGCGCACCCTGCAGGTCGCCGCGGGGTGCTGCGACGCCGACCTGAAGACCTCGGTGGGCGACCCGACCGAGCTGGCGCTGCTGAGCGCCGCGGCCGAGCGGGGCATTCACCAGGAGGACCTCGAGCGCGACCACCCCCGGGTCGCGGTGCAGCCGTTCGACCCGATTCGCAAGCGGATGTCGATCTTCCGCGCGGACCAGCGGCTCTACCTCAAGGGCGCCTACGAGCTGGTCGCGCCGCTGTGCCGCCAGGCCCCACCCGGCGCCGCCCAGGCCAACGGCGCGCTCGCGGCGAAGGGCCTGCGGGTGCTCGCGGTGGCGCTGGGGAGCTTTCGGGCTGAAGCGGAGCTGGAGCTGGTCGGCCTGGTGGGCCTGGCGGACCCGCCGCGGCCCGAGGCGATCGCGGCGATCGCCGCCGCCCGGAGCGCGGGGATCCAGGTGGTGATGGTGACCGGAGATCACCCGGTCACCGCCGCGGCGATCGCCACCGAGCTGGGGCTGCTGCTCGAGGGAGACTCGGTGGAAGGCCGGGTCCACGCGCGCACCACCCCGGCGGAGAAGCTGCAGATCGTCAAGGGCTGGAAGAAGCGCGGGGCGATCGTCGCGATGACCGGCGACGGCGTCAACGACGCGCCCGCGCTGCGAGAGGCGCACATCGGGATCGCGATGGGCAAGACCGGCACCGCGGTCACCCGCGAGGCGGCGGACCTGGTGCTGACCGACGACAACTTCGCGTCGATCATCGCGGCGGTGCGCGAGGGCCGGGGCATCTTCGACAACATCCGCAAGGCCGTCGTCTACCGGCTGCCCGGCAACTTCGGAGAGCTGCTGCTGATGCTGGTGGCGGCGATCGGCGGACTGCCGCTGCCGCTGCTGCCGCTTCAGCTGTTGTGGATCAACCTCGTCACCGACGGGCTGCCGGCGCTGGCGCTGGTGGTGGACCCCGCCGACCCGGAGGTGATGAGCCGCCCCCCGCGCAAGGGCGACGCCCCGATGCTCGGCTGGAAGCAGTGGCGCAACGTCGCCTTCACCGCGGTGATCGAGGTGGCGGTGACGCTCGGCGTCTTCGCCTGGGCGCTGAAGAGCCGCGATCTCTCCCACGCGCGCAACCTCGCCTTCTCGACCTTCGTCTTCGCCGAGATGTTCCGGGCCTTCGCCGCCCGCAGCGAGACCCGGGTCTTCTGGGAGACCGGCGTGTTCTCCAACCTGCTGCTGCTGGGGGTGATCGGCGTCTCGATCGGGTTGCAGCTGCTGATTCAGGTCGTGCCCTTCACCCAGCGGCTGTTCTCGATTCACTCGCTGACGCTGACTGAGCTGGGGCTCGCGCTCGGCCTGGCGCTGGTGCCGGCCACGGTGCTGGAGCTGAAGAAGCTGCTCGGGCGGCCGTCGCAACGGCAGAGCTGAAGTCAGCTCCGGGACCGGGCCAGCTTCTCGATCTCGTCGAACTCCTGGGCCAGCCGGGAGGCGAACTTCACCAGGTCGTACTCGGTGACGATCCCCACCAGGGCGCCCGAGACGTCGACCACCGGGAGGCAGCCAAATTTGTTGTGGAGCATCGCCACCAGCGCGCGCCGCAGCGTCGTCTTCGGGCTCACGGTGACCACCTGGCGCGTCATCATCTCTTCGGCGCGCACCGCGGCGGCGGGAGTGCCGTCGCGGGAGGCGAAGGCCCGCAGCAGCTCGCGGTGGGTGACGAGGCCGAGCAGGTGCCCGCTGGGGCTGACCACCGGGAGGTGACGGATCCGCCCCAGGTGCATCACCGACTCGGCGAGCGCGAGATCGTCTCCCGGCTTCAGGGTCACCAGCTCTCGGCTCATCACGTCTTCAACCAGATACATGGCTGAGGGCGAGGCCAGAGCAAGGGCCGGGCCGACCCGTACGGGGGGAGTGGGGTGCAAAATCCGCGTGGCGCTGTGGGGGGCGCAAGCGCTGCATCCCTGGAGGTGGCTGGCGTTTGACAGCGGGAACCGCTCTGGCGTGAGGTCCGCGTCCAGCGGCTGATGAAGCATTCCCTCCTCGCGGTGTTCGGCGTCGGCGCGCTCCTCGGCGCTGGCTGCGGCATCGGCGTCCAGGGGCGGCCACCGGTGGAGTCCCCCCTGCCGGCTGAGCCCGCGGCAGCGCGATCGGCAGATCCCCTGCCGCTGGCGCCGATGCGGCTCGGCTCATCTCGCCTGAGCGCGCTGGCGGTGTCCACGGGGGCGCTGCTCCCCCCGTTCTCCCCGGACACCCTCGACTATACGCTGAGCTCGATCAACAGCCTCGCGCCCCTGTCGGTGACCGCCGCCGCGCAAGACGCGACGGCCCAGGTGACCGTCAACGGCCGCGCGGCGGAAAGCGGGAAGCCGGTGTCGCTCCAGTTGAGTCCCCGAGAGGACCTGGCGGTCGTCGTCACCGGGATCAACGCCGAGCCGCGGACCTACCGCGTCCACTGTCTGCCGGCGACGCTGCCCGGGTTCCAGATCTCGGGCCCGTCGGCGAAGGCGGGCGCCGAGCCGGTGCTGATCAACGCCGGCAGCACCCTGCTGGTGGTGGATCGCACCGGCACGCCGCTCTACTACCGGCAGATCGCCCCGATGCGGGCGCTCGACTTTCAGCAGCACCTGCTGCCGTCGGGCGAGATCTTCTACTCCTACAGCGCGGAAGACCCCTTCGCCCCGACGAAGGTGCAGACCTGGCTGATGGATCGCGCCTTCAACGACGTCGGGCCGCTGGCGCTGCTGGCCACCGGGCGACACCCGGCACACCCCTGCGACCCCCACGACTTCGTGGTGCTCGGCGCGGAGCACCACCTGATGATCGCCTACGTCGAAGAGGTGGTCGACCTGAGCGGGCTCGACCCGAAGTGGAGCGCCGCCGCGCATGTCTACGCCGCGGTGGTGCAGGAGGTCGACCACGGCCAGGTCGTCTTCGAGTGGGACAGCACCGACCACCCCTCGCTGTTCAAAGACAGCGTCGATGGCAACGGCTTCACCGGGGCGGCGATCTCCGACTACGTCCACCTCAACTCGGTCCAGGTGGATCCGCGGGACGAGAACCTGATCCTTTCCCTGCGGCACAGCGACTCGGTGCTCAAGGTCGATCGCCACACCGGGGCGACGCTGTGGACGCTCGGGGGACGCTCCGACGACTTCGGCTTGCCGCGCGATCGGCGCTTCTCCCACCAGCACCACGCCCGGGCCCAGCCCGACGGCTCGCTGACGCTGTTCGACAACGGCAACAACCAGCACCAGACCCGCGTCCTCTCCTTCACCCTCGACGAGGCCCAGCGTCGGGTGAGCGCGTTCCACGTCGTCTACGAACGGCCCGCGGACCAGCCGCAGAGCACCTTCATGGGCTCGGCGAGCACCCTCGGCCCGGATCGCACGTTGATCGGCTGGGGCGGCTGGGCTTCGGCGACCGTG
>JAYVRT010001043.1:0-10606 GCA_043776025.1 Archangiaceae bacterium
GAGCGGGTGGGCCAGCCCCAGCTGGTAGCCGAGCAGGGTGAAGCGCCAGGGCGCGTCGGCGGCGATCACGGGAACACCCGGAGCAGCGTCGAGCGCAGCAGCAGCTCGGCGGCGAGCAGGACGAAGGCCCAGAAGAGCAGGTCGTGAAAGTCCTCGCGGTACGTCGCCGTGGCGCCGCCGTCGATCAGCTTCGAGCGCTCCAGTGAGTCGAGGATCTTCTGCAGGCCCTCTTTGAGCGTCTCGCGGTCGGTGGCCCGGAAGTACGCCCCGCCGGTCTCCTTCGCCATCGTCTGCAGCAGCTCGGGGTTGATCGGGATGTCGACGTCGCGCCAGGCGGTGTTTCCGAACAGATCCTGCCCGGTGGGGAAGGGGACCTTGCCGCCCTTGCCGACGAGGATCGTGTAGACCGGGATCTTCAGGGACTTCGCCATCGCCGCCGCGTCGAGCGGAGAGATCTTCCCCGCGTTGTTGTCACCGTCGGTGATCAGCACCACCACCCGGCTCTTCGCGTCGGAGTCGCGCAGCCGGTTGAGCGAGGTCGCCAGCGCGTCGCCGATCGCCGTGCCGTCCTCGAGGACGCGGGTGCGCAGCTGCTTGAGCACCTCCTTGAGCACGCCGTAGTCGAGCGTCAGCGGCGACTGGGTGTAGGCGGCGCCGGAGAAGACCACGAGGCCGATGCGGTCGTTGCTGCGGCCGGTGATGAACTCGCTGAGCACCTCCTTCGCCACGTGGAGCCGGTTCTGCGGGCGGAAGTCGGCGGCCTCCATCGACGTCGAGAGGTCGAGGGCGATCATGATGTCGATCCCCTCGACCGAGAGGTCGCGCACCCGGGCGTCGCGCTCCTGGGGCCGGGCGAGCGCGACGATCGCCAGCGCGATGCCTCCCAGGCGCAGCGCCGGCAGCAGCCAGGTCAGCCAGGGCCGGGCGCCGCGACCCTTCTCCACCAGCTGCCTGGCCGCCGAGAAGCGCAGCACCGCGCGGCGGCCACGCTCGACCCAAGCCCAGAAGAGCACCAGCGGCACGCCGAGCAACAGCCAGAGCGCCTGCGGGCTATTGAAGTTGTGCAGGTCGGTTGGCATCGGCCGGCGGCGGCAGAGACGGGGTGGTGGCGTAGACGACGCGGTAGGCGAACTCGAGCGAGGCCTTGCACTCGTCAGGCGTGGGCACCGCCTTGGCGAACTTCGCCAGGTCGGAGTCGAAGGCGAAGTCGGTGACCTCCTTCATCGGCAGGCCGGGGGTGTGGAGGGTGCGCAGCGTCTCCACCAACTCGCTCGAGGTGCACTCCATCGCCTCAAAGGAGTACCGCTCGCCGAGGTAGCCGCGCACCGCCTCGGAGAGGCGAAAGTAGAACTCCTGGGCGCGGGCGTTGCCTGGCAGGTCTTCCTTTCTCAAGCCGTCGAGCAGCGCCAGCGTTCGCACGTGCAGCGGCTCGACCGGCTTGCTCGGGGCGATCGCGATCGGGCGGGGGCGGCGCAGGTAGCGGACGAGCGCGTAGCCGAGCGCTCCGGCGGCGAGCGCGGCGGCGAGCGCGTAGAGCAGGCGCCAGGTGCGAATCGGCACCACCTCGGGGGGGCGGATGTCGAACAGCCCCGCGCCGGTCTTGTCGACGTCGGCAGGCAGCGCGCTCAACACCTCGACCTCGGCGCCGGCCACCGGCCAGCGGGCCAGCATCCCGTTCTCGACGACGTCGAAGGTGAAGCCCGGCGTCTTCTGTTTCCCGAGGACGAACGCCGACAGCTTCAGGGTGAAGGTGGTGGTCGAGGTCTGGGGGCCGTCGAGCCGCTGCCGCTGGGACTCGACGAGGTCGAAGTCGCCCAGATCGCCCGGAGTGCGCAAGTCGATGCGCTGGGCCTTCTCGTGGGTGATCAGCACCTCGAGGTTGAACGGCTCTCCCAACAGGACCTTGTCCGGCACCGCGCGGACCGCGACCTGGCGCGGCGGCGCCGGCTCTCCGGCATCGACCTGGGCGTGAGCAACGGCGGCGCCGAGGAACAGCCACAGCGGGAGGGCCTTCACGGGCGACACGTGGAACCCCTGCAATAGCAGGCCGCTGTGCCTCATTCCCACCTACATCGGATCAACGCCGCTTGATCTTTCCACTCCGGCACATGACGCTGCGGGTGCCCATGAGCCTGATGCCGATTGATCTCGATGCCGAGGCCATTTTGTTCGATGGCCAATGGAGTACCCGCGACGATCTCGCCCGTCGAATCAAGGCGATGCTCGACTCGGGAGATTACGCGATCTCCCGACAGAGCCTGGCGCTGGAGCAGCTGACCCAGACGCTCGCCTCGGTTCGCACCCTGGCCTTCCGCGCCACGCCCGACCTGGTCGAGGCCCTGAACATGGCCGCGGCGCGCTCGGGGAAGTCAGTGGGCGGCTTCATCCGCGACACGTTGATCGACAGCATCGCCGGCGCCCCGGAGGTGCCCCAGGCGCGCCCTAACGAAGCGGCTCCAGCACGGGCGAAGACCGACCCCGATCTGCTGGCGGCCGCTCCCACGCCTCCCTCGGCGCCGCTGCACGCTCAGCCGCCGACGCTGGTGCCAACCCCTGCGCCGTCGGCACCCAGTGGGGTGATCGCCGGGCCGGGTGCGCTCAAGGCTGCCGGCCTGTCGGCCACGCCGGAGACCCCGACCGTGGTGGTCGAGCCCGCGCTGGCGAACGAGACCGCGGTCGAGCTCACCAACCCGAAGAAGAAAGAGGAAGAGAGCGAGCGGCGCTGGTTCAACCAGTAGTCAGCGACTCCGCCTGCTTCCGGCCGTCTTCCCAGCCGATCGCGACCGCGATCCGGCGCGCGCGATCCGCGTTGGCTTTCTCCGAGCCACGCGCCACCCGGCGCTCGACCCGCGCGAGGTTGAGCAGCGTGCGGGCCTGGAAGAGCAGATCACCGCAGCGCCCGCCGGCGGAGACCGCCTCGGCGAACCAGCGCGACGCCTCGGCGAACTCATTGGACTGGGCCTTGAGCGTCCCCAGGTTGGCCAGCACCCGCGACTCGCCCCAGGCGAAGCCGGCCTTTCGCCAGCCCTCGAGCGCGGCGACCAGCAGGGTCTGCGCTCCCGCGAAGTTCTTCTGGGCCAGCAGCACCCCGGCCAGCCGCGCCTCGACGCGGGCGCGCAGGTCGATCTCCCCGTGCCACCGGGCGAAGTCGCGGGCAGCCTCCGCGAGCGTCAGCGCCTTCTGGAAGGCGGCGGCGGCGCCGGCGAGATCTCCCTCTGATTCACGTGCCTCGCCGCGCTCGACCAGGCACAGCGCGAGCACCGGGCTGTTCCCGGCGCGCTTCTCCGCCACCGCGAGCGCCTCGGCGGCGCGCGCGCGCCGCGCTTCGCTGCGCAGCACCCGGGCCGAGGCGAGCGCCACCTCGGCGGACTCGATCATCCCCGCCTTCGCTGCCCCCTCGGCCTCGCCGGCGAGGCCCTTCGCGGTGCCCGGGTCGCCCCCCACCAGCGCGATCGCCGAGGCGCGAGCCAGCGAGTCGGCGCGGGCACGAATCGACTCGCCGGTCGGCGGGGCAGCGCCAAATCCGGCGGCGATCGCGTCCGACCACCCCTTGAGCGCCACCAACAGATCGCGGGGGGCGCGCCGGCTGACCGCGGCTTCGGCGGCGTGACGCCACAGCGGCAGCGCCCGCGCGGTGTCGCCTCCCTTCGACAGGTGCGCCGCCAGCAAGGCTGCGTCCGGCGGCAGGTTCGCCGCCCGAGCCTCGTCGAGCAGACTCTGGGCCAGGCGCCGGTGGAGCACCGGGCTGCCGTGGGCCGCGACGAGCTCGGACAGCCGAGCGTCCGCCGGCAGCCAGCGCCTGCCGCCCAGCGCGCGGACCATCCGGCTGTTGACCAGCCGCTGATAGGCCGAAGGTGGCATGTCGGGGAGCACCGCCGCGAGCAACGCCGAGCTGGCGGCATCCGGGCACAGGCACGCCGCCTGGAAGATTCGCGCCGCCGCGGGCCCGAGCGCGCGCACGCGCGCCGCCGGCAACTGCTCCGGTTCGAGGCCCACAGGCGTCTCAGGGAGGGTGAAGGTTCCACCCGCAAGCCGCAGCCACCCGCGGCTTGCCAACAGCTGAAGCCAGTCGACCAGGCGGCCAGGGAGCCCCGCGGCCTGCTCCACGAGGAACCGGAGCAGCGCCTCGTCGGCAGGCGCGTTGCCGAGAAACGCGGTTGTCCACTGGCGGACTTCGCCGTTGGTCAGCGCCGGCAGATCCAGCCGCGGAAGGTTGGGGAGGTTCTCGTCGGCGAACGCGCGGTCGGCGAACCCGACGGTCAGCTCCCGCGGCGCGGGGTGGGCGCACAGCGTCCGGAAGGCCTCGACGCTCCAGCTGTCCATCGACTCCAGACCGTCGAACACCAGCAGCACCTTGCGTCCGGCCGCTCCGGCGGCGATCACCGTTCGCAGCGCGGCGATCGCCTGGCCGGGGGTGAACGGCTGGGGCAGCTGCTCGACCCCTCCGAGCACCAGCGCCGCGGCGAGCTCCGGGCCAGCGATCTTCAACGCCTCGAGGCTGCTGCGCAGCCGGCTGTGGCGCTGATCCTTCGGCACGCCGCAGACGTTGCAGAGCACCTCGGTGAGCGCGGCGAAGGGTTGGCCCTTGAGCGACCGCAAGCCGTACGCCATCCCCACCACCACGCTGTGGTGCCGTGCCTTGAGCGTCAGCTCGTGCGCCAGCGTCGACTTCCCGGCGCCGGCGGGCCCGGTCACCAGCACCGGCAGCGCGATGCCGGTCCCGATCTGCGAGAGCCGCTTGTCGAGCTGGCCCAGCAGCGCCTCCCGGCCGAGCAGCCGCGGCGCGTTCGGCGGCAGCAGCGCGCGGGCCTCGTAGAGCTCGAGGCACTCGACCTGGCCGGGGACGTCGCCCACCTCCACCAAAGCGTCGGCGAACGGCCGCAGCCCGGGCTCGCCCGCGAGCTTGCCCGCCGGCGTCTTCACCGACAGCGCGCGCGCCCGCGCGAGCAGCTCGCCTTCGTACGGTGCGTCACCGGCCGGGAACTCGGCTTTGCCCAGCGTGAGCGCGGCGCGGAAGGCGATGGGCTCGGGCGGCGTCGTGAGCCGGGCCTCGTCGGCGACGATGTCTCGCAGCTCGAGCGCTGCCAGCATCGCCCGGCCCGGCGCAGTCGGCCCATCGGAACAGAAGGCGAGCACCGCCGCGTCCTCGTCGAGGGTCTCGACACACCCTCCGAAGTCGAGGGCGGTGGTGATCGCGCGGGCGAGGCAGCGGGCGCGCAGCGGCGAGGCCGCCGGCACGCCGAGGATCTCGAAGTAGACGAGCGTGGTGCGGCCGCCCAGGCCCTGGAGCGAGGCGCGCGCGTCGACGGCGCGCTGCAGGAGCTCGGTCGAGACCGGCAGCGCGAAGGCCTCGAACGCCCTGGCGAGCCGCTTCTTGTCCGCGGCCGGCGGCGCGGCTGCCTCGGGCGAGCGGGCCGAGGTGGGTGGGCCGGCGCCCGCCGCCGCCGCGGTCCTGGGCTCGACCGGCTGGACCTCGGAGGTGAAGGTCTTCGGAGCCGGGGGCGGCCACTCCTCGGCGGCGACGACCTGCTCGGGGGTGGCCCAGTCGTCGAACGCCGATGCCTTGGGGGCGGCGCCGGCGCGCAACGCGTCGGCGAACGCCTTCACGTCCTGAAACCGCTGGGTGCGATCCTTGCTCAGTGCCTTGAGCACCGCGTCGCAGACGCCGGGGAACGCCGAGAGTTCACCGCGCACCGATGCGGGAGACACGGGCGTCTGGGTGAGGTGCTTGGCGACCAGGCCCTGCAGCGAGTCGGCGACGAACGGCGTCCGGCCAGTGAGCAGCTCAAAGGCGACGCAGCCAAGCGCGTAGATGTCGGTGCGGGCGTCGAGCACGTCCGCCAGCGCCTGCTCCGGCGCGAGGTAGGCGGGAGTGCCCACCACCATCCCCAGCTGGGTGAGGCTATCGGCCTTCTTGTTGCCGTCGGCGATGCGAGCGATGCCGAAGTCGAGGATCTTCGCGATCGGCGTTCCATCGCGCCGCTTGCTCAGCATCACGTTCGCCGGCTTGAGGTCGCGGTGGATGATCCCCATCGCGTGCGCCTCGGCGAGGCCGTCGCAGATCTGAATCAGCAGGTCGACCGCGCGCGCGGCGGGCAGGTGCCCTTCTTGCTTCACCAGCAGGTCGAGGGTGCTGCCCTCGACGAACTCCATCGCGAGGAAGGCCTGCTGGGCCGAGGTCTTGCCGAAGTCGAAGACCCGCACCACGTGGGGGCTCTCGAGCTGGCTGACGAGCTCCGCCTCGCGCTGGAAGCGCACCCACATGTCCGGGTCGGCGTTGAGCGAGTGGCGCAGCAGCTTCAGCGCGATCGGCCGCTTCAGGTAGACGTGCAGCGCCCGGTAGACCTCGCCCATTCCTCCGGTGGCGATGTGCGATTCGATCTGGAACCGGTTGTCGAGCAGCGTCCCCGGCTCGAGCAGTTGATCGGGCTGGGCCACCTGCTCGGTGTTGCTCCCCGCGTGGGTCGCTCCGAGCGCCAGGCCTTCCGGCGGGGTGTCGCGCCGCACCAGCACCCCGTTGCCCTTGTGGAACAGGGCCGTCGTCGCGAACAGCTCACTCGAAGGCGGCGCAGGGTTGGCGGGGTCGAGCTGGCGCTGAAAGTTCGACGCCGCGACCTTGCCCGAATCGGAGAGCTCGATCACGAACCCTGGCTGCCCCCACGCGTCGACGTCGTTGAAGGCGACCTTGCCCTCGAGCACGGTCGCGGCAACACCGAAGACCTCGATCGTCAGCGCCACCTGCTCGTCGGAGACCAACGGCCGCGCCCAGGGGACGAAGCACGCCCCCTTGCACAGCTCTCCTTCCCAGAGGGTGAGGAACGCGCGCGCGTCTTCGAAGGCGAGCTCGACGGTGGTCATTGAAGCACGGAAGCCAGCATTCCCCCGGTTGAGTGTGGCGCAACGGTGGGGACGGCGCGACAGGTATTGCTCGCCTGGGGTGGCCGCTTTGACTTTCGCCGGGCGGTAGGATTCCGCTGCCCAGCCGACCGCCCATTACCTCGGGAGCCCAGTCGCATTGGTGAGCGCCTGATAGAGCTGCGGGGTGCAGGCGGCCACCAGCGGATTGCCGCGCGTAAGCCCCTCGTTGGCAAAGAAGTCGTTCGTGACCCCGCCCGCCTCGCGCACCAGAAGGACTCCGGCCAGCACGTCCCACGATGAGAGCTGCGCTTCGACGAACGAGTCCAGCCGGCCGCACGCAACCTGGCAGAGGTTGAGCGCGGCTGATCCGACCCGCCGGTACTCGGCGCCGGCGCTGAGCAGCTTGCCGAGGGCCTCGAGGTACGGCTGCATCGGCGTGCGCCGGCTCGAGCCCCACCCGAGCAGCGCCTGGTCGAGCCGGGTGCATGCGCTCGCGCGAATCGGCTGGCCGTTGAGCGTCGCGCCGGCACCCGCCCGTGCCGCGAAGGTTTCTTCGAGCGTCGGCGCGGTGACGACGCCAAGCTCGATCTTCAGCCGGTGGACGAAGGCGATCGACACGCAGTAGTGCGGCAGGCCGCGCACGAAGTTGGTGGTGCCGTCGATTGGGTCGACGACCCAGATCGCCTCGGCAGCGACCCCACCTTCTTCTTCTCCCAACACCGCGTCGGAAGGAAACCGCTCGGCGACCCGGCGACGAATCAGCGCTTCGACCTCGCGATCCGCGATCGTCACCAGGTCTTGCGGGCCCTTGAGCGTCACCGTCAGCTCGGCGCGCCGTTCGAAGTAACCCAGTGCGAGCGCGCCCGCTTCGGCGGCGAGGGATTGGGCGAAGCTCCAGCGGGCGTCGAGATCCATTGAGCTCCCTTATCGGGCCGGCCCTCGGAGCAACAGCGCCGCAACGGTGCCGACTGCGCGACAGGTATTGCCCGCCGGGGGTGAAGCGGCTACTTGAACGCCGGTGTTCGCCCTCGTCGTCGCCTCGGTGTTGTCGCAGGCCGCCCCGTGGGGCACAGGCGAGAGCCGCGGCGAGGATCTGACGATCTGGCTCGCCACCTTCGGCCCGGGGGAGGATCTCCCCAGCTGGTGGGGCCACTCGGCGATGGTGATCGAGGATCGCCGCCTCGGGGTGCACCGCCTCTACAACTACGGGATGTTCGATTTCTCCACCGGCTTCGTGCACAAGTTCGTCCAGGGCCGGCTGGAGTTCTGGGTCGCCGACACCCCCCTGGTGACCCAGACCTACGAGATGTACCGGCGGCTCAACCGGGACGTGCGGATCCAGCAGCTGAACCTGACGCCGGAGCAGCGGGTGGTGCTGGCGAAGTCGCTCGCCGACAACGTCCTGCCTCAGAACCGCGACTACCTGTACCACCACTACAACGACAACTGCTCCACCCGCCCGCGGGACCTGATCGACCGCGCGCTCGGCGGCCAACTGCTCAAGGCGACCTCCGTCCCGGCGCGGATGTCACTGCGCCAGCACACGCGGCGGTACTCGCAGGTCTTCCCTCCGATGAGCCTGGTGCTCGACTACCTGCAGAACGACGAGCTCGATCGGCCGATCACCCAGAAGGAAGAGGCGTTTCTTCCCGATGAGCTCGAGCGCCAGCTCGCGGCGCTGACGGTGACCGGCCCCGACGGCGCTTCGGCCCCAGCGGTGGCGAAGCAGACCAACTACTTCCTTTCGACCCAGCCGAAGGTCCCCGAGGTCGCCCCCGACTGGAACTTCCGGTTGTTCCTCACCGGCTGTGGGCTGGGCTGCATCGGGCTCGCGCTGGGCCACCTGGGCCGCAAGGGCGCTCGCCTGCCGCGCGTCGGCTGGGGGCTCTACAACGCGCTGATCGGCCTCGTCTGGGGCTCGCTCGGCGTCTTCCTCTTCGTCGTCGGGATCTTCACCAACCACATGGTCGCGCACCACGACGAGAACCTGTTGCTGATCAACCCGATCACCTTCGCCCTGCTGCCGCTGGGGGTGATGCGGGTCTTCGGCAGCGCCCGCGCCACCGCCGGGCTGCGGTGGGCGTGGTCCGCGCTGACGGTGATCGGCTTGCTCGGGGTGATCTTGAAGGTGCTGCCGATGTTCGATCAGGCGAACTGGAACCTGATCCTCCTGGTGCTCCCGGTGTCGGCGGCGATGGCAGCCACCACCTGGCTCGAGCACCGCGGCGCTCCCGCGAAGAGTTGACGGGAGCGCCCTTGTCGCTGTGGCTTACTTGAAGTTCGCCGCGGCGAAGTCCCAGTTGACCAGGCTGTTGAGGAAGGTCTCGACGTACTTCGCCCGGAGGTTGCGGTAGTCGATGTAGTACGCGTGCTCCCAGACGTCGCAGGTGAGCAGGCAGCTCGTGCCCTTGGAGAACGGGGTCTCGGCGTTGCCGGTGGTGGTGATCTCCAGCTTGCCGCCGTTGTTCACCAGCCAGGCCCAGCCCGAGCCGAACTGCTTGAGCGCCGCGTCCTGGAACTTGCCCTTGAACTCGGCGTAGCTGCCGAAGTCCTTCTTGATCGCCTCCATCAGCTTCCCGGTCGGCTCGCCGCCGCCGTTGGGCTTCATCGAGTTCCAGTAGAAGGTGTGGTTCCAGATCTGGGCAGCGTTGTTGAAGATGCCCGCGCTCGAGGTCTTGACGATCTCGTCGAGCGACTTGTCGGCCTCGGGCTTGCCCTCGATCAACTTCTTCAGGTTCGTCAGGTACGTCGTGTGGTGCTTGTCGTAGTGAAACGAGAGCGTCTCGGCGGTGAGGTGCGGCGCCAGCGCGTCCTTCGCGTACGGCAGGGGGTCGAGCTCGAATTTCATTGGGGCCTCTGGGGCTACGGGTTGATGTGCCCGGGTTCTAACCACACCTCTGGCAATCGTCATGAAGATCCGCCCGTTGTGGTAGGGAGCGCGGATGGCGACGAAGGACACGCAGGAAACGATCACCGACCTCACGGGGCGCCTCCAGGGCCTCCGGGGGAGTCTTTGACCTCGATCGCAAGCGAAGCCGGATCGCGCTGATCGAACGCGACTCGACGCTGCCCAACTTCTGGGACGACAACGTCAAGGCGCAGGGCCTGCTGAAGGAGAAGACGATCCTCGAGCAGGCGATGGCGTCGTGGGAGAAAGCCCAGCGCACGCTCGACGACGCGAAGACGCTGCTCGAGCTGGCGAACGAGGCCAACGACGAGGGCACCCGCGCCGAGGCGGTCGGCACGCTGGAGAGCGTCGAGACCCAGGTGAAGCAGCTCGAGCTGGCGAAGATGCTCTCGGGCCAGCACGATCGCGCCAGCTGCTTCATGGACATCAACGCCGGCGCCGGCGGCACCGAGTCGATGGACTGGGCGGCGATGCTGCTGCGGATGTACACCCGCTACTGCGAGCGGCGCGGGTGGCAGGTCGAGGTCAGCGACTCGGTGCCCGGCGAAGAAGCGGGCTTCAAGAACGTCTCGCTCCATGTGACTGGCGACTTCGCCTATGGCTACCTCAAGGCGGAGATCGGGGTCCACCGGCTGGTGCGAATCAGCCCGTTCGACTCGAACGCCCGGCGCCAGACCAGCTTCGTCTCGGTCGACGTCTACCCGGAGATCGACGACGAGGTGAAGATCGAGATCCCCGAGACCGACTACGAGCTGAAGTTCATCCGCGGCAGCGGCGCCGGCGGCCAGAAGGTGAACAAGACCTCGTCGACCGCCCAGCTGCGTCACTTGCCCACCGGGC
>JAYVRT010001044.1:0-3113 GCA_043776025.1 Archangiaceae bacterium
GGCGTGCCGGTGCTGTTGGCGCCCCAGCCGTCGAGCTGCCGGAGGCAGCCGGAGACCGACGCCGCGAGGACGGGCCCGACGACGAGCTGGCGGGTGTGCGTTCTCGGCCCCACGGCAAAACCCCCTTCGAAACGAACGAAGGAAAAGACAATACACCGAAGGGGGTTTCACCTGCCCCACGCCCAGGGCCGGTACAGCCTTTCAGCCGCCGTCGCGCGACGCGGGGGGCCGCTCACCCGGCTCTTTGCGCCGGGCGACGACGAGGGCGATCGCGACGCCGGTCTTGCCGCCGAGCGAACGGTGAAAAGCGATCTCGTCTCTGAGCACCTTCACCTGCGCGGCGGCCGTGGGCGGCTGCTTGTCGAGCACCGGCTCGAGGTCGGCGTAGTACTCGTCGAGCTCACCTTCGCCGACGGTCTCGATCGTCTCCGGCTCGAAGCCGTGCTTCTCGACGCTGATCAGCGCGTCCCGCGGCAGCAGCAGCGGCTGGCCGAGGCGGGCTTGCCAATAATCGAGGGCGGCCTTCGGGGGGGTCCGGCCAACCTTCACTGGCCAGGTGAGCGCCAAGCGGCCCTTGGGAGCCAGGTGGCGGCGCAGCAGTTGGGCGGTGACGTCGAGCGGGCCAATTATCCGTCCGAGGGCGACGATCCCGTCGAACTCGGCGTCGCCGAACGGCAGGCTGCCCCAGGTGACCTGTTTGATCGTCACCTTGTCGGAGAGGCCAGCGGCCTTGAGCCGCTCGCGGGTGGCATCGAGCGCCTTGCTGTCGGCGTCGACCCCGGTGACGACCGCCTTGAGCGAGGTGACGAGGACGCCCGAGGCGAGGCTGGCTCCCAGCTCGAGCACGCGCGCACCTGGAGCCCAATGGGCCGTCCGGGCGATGCGGTGGACGGCGTCGGCGCTCGTGAAGAGCCGTCGGGCCTCGGCGGGGAGGTAGATGGGAAATGCGTCGGCCATGAGCGGCGGGCTTTACCCTTAACAGGAGCTTGGTTTCACAGGTAGTAGAGGATCCGTTTCTCTTTGTGAAGCTGTCCGTAGATGCTCTGCCGCTGCTCCTCGGAGAGCAAATACACGGTCACGGTAAGTGACAGGTACTTGCCCTGGCGGGACGGCAGCTCGGCGATCGAGTCGGTCGAGACGTCGGTGCCCATCACCCGCTTGAAGAGCAGGCGGATGTACTCCCGAAAGCCGTGCTCCTGCTTACCGATCACCTTGAAGGCGTAGTCGGTGGGGTAGGCAATCAGCGGCGGCGGCTTCTTCTCGACTTCGTCCATTCTTCCCGGGCGGGGTTACAGCAGGTTGGTCGCGAGCTCGGCGAGGACGCTGCGCTCGCCCTTGTTCATCGTCATGTGGCCGGCGATCTTCTCGTTCTTGAAGCGGTTGACGACGTGCACCAGGCCATTGTTCGTCGAGTCGACGTAGGGGTTGTCGATCTGGAAGGGGTCGCCGGTGAGCACGATCTTCGTGTTGTCGCCGACGCGGGTGATGATCGTCTTCACCTCGTGGGGCGTCAGGTTCTGGGCCTCGTCGACGATGATGTACTGGTTGGGAATCGAGCGCCCGCGGATGTAGGTCAGGGGCTCGATCTCGATGATCCCCAGGTCCACCAGCTCGTGGTACCCGCGCCCGGCCTTCTTGTCGGTGCGCGAGATGTTGAGGAGGAACTCGACGTTGTCGAAGATCGGCTGCATCCAGGGGTTGAGCTTGTCCTCGACGCTGCCGGGCAGGTAGCCGATGTCCTTGCCGAGGGGGAAGATCGGCCGGCTCACCAGCAGCTTCTGGTAGACGGCCTCCTCGGTGACCTTGTGGAGGCCGGCGGCGATCGCCATCAGCGTCTTCCCAGTGCCGGCCTTGCCGACGATCGTCACCAGGCGGACCTCGTCGTTCATCAGCAGGTCGAGGAGGAAGCCCTGTTCCATGTTGCGCGGGCGCAGGCCCCAGACGCCGTCCTTGCCGGTGCGTACCAGCGGAACCAGCTTCCCCTTGGTCGCGTTGTAGCGGCCCATCGCGGTGTGCGAGGGGTTGGCGGCGTCCTTGAGCAGGACGAACTGGTTGGGCACCAGCGGCTCGCCGCCCGGCGGCTCGACCTCCGCCGCGGGCTTGTAGAGCTGATCGACGAGCTCGGCGGACACCGAGAGCTCCACCAGGCCCGAGTAGAGCTCACTGATCTCCACCCGCTCGGGCTCGTAGTCGGCGGCGAGCAGGCCGAGCGCGTCGGCACGGATGCGGAGGTTGGTGTCCTTGGTGATGAAGAACGCGGGGGTGTTCGGATCCTTGTTCTTGCTGTCGATCGCCACCGCGAGGATGCGGTTGTCCATCAGCTGGCCGTCGGCCATCGACTTGGGCAGCTCGTGGTGGGTGAAGCTGACCTTGAGGGTGCCGCCGTTGGGCAGCGGCACGCCCTCGGCGAGGGATCCTTCGACGCGGTGCTTGTCGAGGTAGCGGGCGACCTGGCGGGCGTTGCGGCCCAGCTCGCTCATGTCCTTCTTGAACGAGTCGAGCTCCTCGATGACGTAGATCGGGATGATGACCGCGTTGTCGTCGAAGCTGTAGATGGACCGCGGGTCGTGCAGGAGAACGTTCGTGTCGAGGATGAAGTTCTTACGCGCCAATATTCCCCCGGAAGTGGACCTTCCCGTTGAAGCGTTGTGGTGAGCCGAAGTCTGTCACACGTACTTGATCGCCACCACCGTCAGTTCGACCTCTCCTTTGGGTCGGTTCACCTCGACGGTCTCCCCTTTTCGGCGGCCGATGAGGGCCTTGCCGATGGGTGATTCGACGCTGATCCTGCCGCCCCGGGTGTCGGTCTCGTCGGGCCCGACGAGCTGGTAGGTCGCGCGGGTGCCATCCTCTTCGTTGTGGAGGATCACCGTCGCCCCGAAGAAGACCCGGTCGGAGTCGGCGTGGTCCTTCGGGTCGACCACGGTGGAGATCTCCAACCGTTTCTTGAGAAACCCCAGGCGACGGTCGATCTCCCGCAGCCGCTTCTTGCCGTAGATGTACTCGGCGTTCTCCGACCGGTCGCCCATCGCGGCGGCGGTCGAGACCTCGGCGGTCACCTTGGGCCGCTCGACCGTGAGCAGGTACTTGAGCTCGACCTTGAGTTTCTCAGC
>JAYVRT010001045.1:0-3113 GCA_043776025.1 Archangiaceae bacterium
CTCGGTCGCCTTCTCCTTGAGCTTGCGAACGTCGGCCATCAGGGCTTCGCCCCGTTGCTGAGCAGGGACTGGGTCGCGGAGGCCGCCTCGCGGACCTTCCGGTAGTAGTCGCCCTTGAGCGCATCGAGCGCGTCGGCGTGCTCTCCCGCCCCCAGGGTCGCCAGCGCCTCGGCCGCCGCGGCGCGGACATCGGAGCTGTCGCTGTAGAGATCCTTGCCCACCATCGGGGCGGCCTTGTGATCCTTCAGCTTGCCAAGCGAGGCGATCACCTCGCGCCGGACGACGCAGGTCGGATCTTCGAGCGTCTTCAGCAGCGCGTCGATCGCGTCGGTCGCACCCATGTCGCCCAGCAGCAGCGCCGCGGTGCCGGCCTCCGCCCCGCCCTCTTTCACCAGCTGCATCAACGCCGGGCTCGCGGCCTTGCCCGGCAGCATCGTCTTGAACGGCTCGATCAACCGCGATCGATCGCCCGACAGCTGGGTGAGCGCGGCGAACAGTGTCACCTGCCCTTCGTCTCCCGCTTCGGCGAACGCCAGCGCCGTCGCGCCCTGCACCTCGCGCTCGGTGTCGAACAGGCCGGGCTGTGCCGCCTTGAGCCCCTCGGGCCCGAGCGCCGCGAGGCTGACGTACGCCGACGCCCGCAGCGACGGGCTCGACTCGTCGAGGTACTTCTCGGCGATCCCCCGCGCGCCTTCGGTGCCCAGCCGGCCCAGCGCCCGCACCAGCGCGGCGAGGACCTTCAGCTGCTCCTCCGTCGCGTCGTCGACGATCTCCCGCGGCGGGTGCGCCTCGAGGATCATCCGGCCCGCCTCCTTCGCCTTGGCGTCGTTGAGCGCGCGCACCTTGCGGAACAGATCGTTTTGCTTCGGCCGCATCACCGCGTCAGGGTCCTTCGGGTCGGCCGGGGCGTTGGGGTCGAACCACGGCCCGTACTTCAGCGGCAGCTGCTGCGGCACCCAGTCGCTGCGCTGGGCGTCGAGCGACTTCACCTCGGCCTCGTAGACCTTCAGCAGCTGCGGGCCGACGCTCTTGTCGCCCAGCTGCACCAGGGCGTCGACGGCGAGCTTGCGGATCTGCGGATCGGAGTGGCTCAGCAGCGGCAGCACCTTCGGCACCGCTTCCTTCGCGCTCGTCCCCAGGGCGGCCAGCGCCAGCAGCGTCGCCGGCACGGTCGCCGCGCTCTTCAGCTTCTCCAGCACCGGCTCCAGCGGGCACCCGACGCGGCGGTGCATCTCCCGGCCGGCGGCGGCGACCTCGGGCCCTCCCCCGCCGATGGTGACGTCGCACAGCGCCTTGTCGGTCTCCGGGGTGCGCGGCAGGGCGATGATCGCCCGGGTGGCGAGCGGGCTGGTGGGGCTCTTCTCCAGCGCGACCTCGAGCAGCGCCGGCAGCGCCGAGGGGGCCTTGAGCTGTTCCAGCGCCTCGCACGCGGCCTCGCGCAGCTCGGGGAAGTTCTCCTTGAGCAGCGAGGTGATCGGGGCCACCGCGCGGGCGTCGCCGGCGTTGCCCAGCCCGCGCACCGCGGCGGCGGCGAGGATCACCTGCGAGTCCTTGATCAGCGGCGCGAGCCGGTTGACCGCCTCGGGCCGGCCCGAACGGCCCAGCTGCTCGGCGGCGCCCACCCGCTCAGGCAGCGAGCCGTCCTGCAGCGTCTTCAAGTTGCTCTCCCAGATCGACTTCGCCTCAGCGGCGACGACGCCGGCCATCGCGCCCGGCACGTTCGACGCTTTGAGCGCCTGGACGATCACCCACCGGGTGTTTCGCCCGTGCCGGGTGTAGTGGAGCGTCAGGTACGCCCGCGCCTTGTCGCTGCGGATGCCGGCGAGCGCGTTGGCCGCCTTCGCCTGGACCTCGTCGTTCTGGTCGCCGAGCGCCTCTCCGAGCAGGTCGACCACCCGGGCGTCCTGGCTCTTGCCCAGCGCGGTGATCGCCTCGGCCCGGACGATCGCCACCGGGTCCTTCGCCGCCTGGGTGAAGAGGATCAGGTCCTCGCTGTGGCCCTGGTCGGCGAGCTTCTTCACCGCCAGCGCCCGCTCATCGGGCCGGGTGCTCTGGAGATCGGCGATCAGCTTGTCGCGCCCGCCGTTACACCCGGACGCAAGCACCACCGCGACCGCTATCGGGAACCGCGCGCTCCACAGCGACATTGCTACGGCTTATATCAACGCTGCTTGAAGGGGCGACCTTGTGGACGCTGCTCTTCCGAGCCCTCTTCCGGCTCCTCTTCGGCCCGGTGCCGCCGGGCGGGGAGCTTGAGCTCGGTCGGCGGCGCCGGCTGGCCGGAAGCCACCGCCATCAGGGTGTCGACTTCGGGCTTGCTCAGGCGGCGGACCTGACCTGGCCGCAGCGGCCCGAGGCTGACCCCCGCGTGCGAGGGGCGAAACAGGCGGAGCACCGGGTGCCCGATCGCGGCGCACAGCCGCTTGATCAGGTGGGGCCGGCCCTCGGTGACGACCAACTTGAGCCAGGTGTTCTTCTCGGCGGTCTCGTAGCGCTCGACCACCTTCGGGGTCGCCATCCCGTCCTCGAGCCGCACCCCGCCCCGCAGCTTCTCCAGCGCGGTGTCGGAGGGGATCGCCTTCACCTTCACCAGGTAGGTCCGTTCGACGCCGAACTTCGGGTGCATCAGCTTGTTGGCGAGCTCGCCGTCGTCGGTGAGCAGCAGCGCGCCCTCGGCGTCGTAGTCGAGCCGGCCGATGGGGAAGACCCGGCTCTCCCCGGGGGTGAGAAAGTCGGCGATCGTCGGCCGCTCCTGGGGATCGCTCAGGGTGGTGACGACGTTGGGCGGCTTGTAGAGCAGCAGGTAGGTCCGCTCGTCGGCGATCGTCACCGGCTTGCCGTCGACGGTGACCTGATCGACCTCGGGGTCCACCTTGCTGCCGAGGATCGTCACCTTCTTGCCGTTGACGCTCACCCGGCCGGCGCTGATCATCACCTCCGCCGCGCGGCGCGAGGCGACCCCAGCGCGCGAGAGGAACTTCTGCAGCCGTTCTTCGTTCACGGTGCGGGCTCGGTCGGACCCTGGACACCCGCGGGGACGACGGGCTTCTCGCTGCCGTCGGCAGCGGTGGTGCCGAGCATCGCCTGGGCGGCCTTGCTGGTGAGATCCGCGC
>JAYVRT010001046.1:0-3111 GCA_043776025.1 Archangiaceae bacterium
CTGGCGATCGGCGACCCGCGCACCGACAAGCGCATCGACTTCGTCGGTGGAGTCCGGGGGATGAAGGAGCTCGAGCGGCGGGTCACCTCGGGCTCGGCCGCGGTCGCCTTCGCGATGTTCCCCACCACGCTCGATCAGTTGATGGCGATCGCCGACGCCGGCGAGATCATGCCGCCCAAGTCGACCTGGTTCGAGCCGAAGCTGCGGTCGGGCCTGGTCGTCCACCCGTTCGACTGAGGACCGATGACCTCGCCGCGCACTTCGATTGGGTTGTTGGGGGTCCGGTTGCTGGCCGGCGGCGCGTTCGTGGGCCACGGCTGGGGGAAGATCCAGGACCCGTTCCACTGGATGGACAAGGCGGACCATCCCGCCCCGGCGGTGTTTCAGCTGCTGGCGGCGGTGGCCGAGTTCTTCGGAGGAATGGGGCTGATCGTCGGCGCGCTGACGGCCGTCGCCTCCTTCGGGCTCGTCTGCACGATGCTCGTCGCGATCTTCACCCACGCGTCGAAGGGCGACCCCTTCGGCAAGTGGGAGCTCGCGGCGGTGTACCTCGCGGTGTGCCTGCTGCTGCTGCTCGGTGGCGCGGGCGAGCTCTCCGTCGACGCGTGGGTGCGCCGCGCCCGGGCGAAGAAGGCCGGCGGCTGACGGTGCGGCCGCGGCACGGGCTGACGCTGGGCTGGCTGGCGATCGCCGCCTGCGCCCATGGCCGCGGCGAGCCGGTGAGCGCCCCCGGCGAGCTCGCCTACAAGGTCACCCGGCCCTCGACGCCGCGCGCGCTCGACGTCGAAGTGCTCCGGGTCAGCGATGGGCCGGCCGCGTTCAGCTTCTCGATCCCCGGGGGCGTCGATCGCGTCCGCGCCGAGCTGCAAGACGGCACCCAGGTCGAACTCTCCGTGCCCTCGACCGGCGAGCTCGACGTGCCCAACGGCTGGGCGGCGCTGCGCTACCGGTTCTCACTCGACGATCTCCAGCGCGCGTTCGGGGCGGATCTTTCCCGCGGCCTGGCCAGCGAGGGAGATCTGCTGCTGCCGGGTGGGGCCTGGCTGCTGCGCCCGCGCGAGGCGCACCCTGGGTTGACCGCGTCGATTCAGGGACCCGCTGACGAGCTGCTCTTGCCCTGGGAGCGCCCCACCGACGGACGCTGGCGGGTCTCGTCGCAGGCGTTGATCGACTCGGGGTTCGCCGGCTTCGGTGGGCGGCGGTGCTACCTGCCGGTCGGGGGCGGCAAGGTCGAGGTGGCGTTGATCGGCGCCCCGCACCCGCTGGGCGACGCGGCGATCTGCCAGTGGCTGCGCCGGTCGGCCGAAGAGGTCCGGCGGGTGCGCGACCCGGTGCCCTTCGAGCGGGTAACGATCTTCGTCGTGCCGGTGCCCTCGAACGAAGCGAGCCCCTTCGGGCGGATGTCGCCCAGCGCTCCGCGATCCTTCGCTTTCCTCGTGGGCACCGAAGCGACCACCGAAGACTTCGACAAGGACTGGGTCGCGCTCCACGAGCTGCTCCATCTGGCCGAGCCCACCTTCGAGCCGAAGCAGACCTGGCTGTCGGAAGGGCTCGCCACCTACCTCACAGAGGTGGTGCGGGCCCGCTCCGGCCGGCAGGACGCGATCCACGCCTGGCTCGAGCTGCTCGACGGCTTCGACGTCGGCGCCGTGGAGGCCGAAGGGATGCGGATGGAGGAGGTGACGCGCGAGACCAGCGGCGGGCGCCGGCGCGCCGAGACCTGGACCGGGGTGGTCTTCACCCTCGCGCTCGACGTCGCGCTCCGCGGTGGCTCGAGGGGCCGTACGTCGCTCGACGCGGTGCTCGCTGCCCTCGGCCCCGGCCCGGTGTCTCTGGCCCAGTTCGGCGCCGCGGTCGACGCCGCCGCGGGCAAGCCAGTCTTCGACGCACTGCTCGCCGCCCACCGCGCCGCGCGGGCCTTCTTCCCGGTAGAAGCGCTGCTCGAGCAGCTCGGGGTCCGCCGCCACCTCGGCCAGGTCACGCTGCAGCCGGCGCCGCTCGCCGCGACCCGCGACGCGCTGATGTTGAAGCTGCCCAACCCGTGACCGTCGGATATACGGGGCGCATGCGCGTGATCAACTTCAACGCCGGTCCCGCCGGACTCCCGCTCCCCGCGCTCGAGAGGGCGCGCGACGAGCTGCTCGACTTCCAGGGCTCGGGGATGTCGATCATGGAGCACTCGCACCGCGGCAAGGAATACGAGGCGGTGCACAACGAGGCGATCTCCCTGCTCACCGAGCTGCTGGGGATCCCCAGGAGCCACCAGGTGCTCTTCCTCCAGGGCGGCGGCCACCTGCAGTTCGCGATGGTGCCGATGAACTTCCTCAAGCCGGGGACGTTGGCCGACTACGTGCTCACCGACGGCTGGTCGGAGAAGGCGCACGAGGAGGCCAACCGCATCGGCAGCACCCAGACCGCGGCCACCACCCGATTGCCCGACGGCCGCTACGTCCGCGTGCCCGAGCAGAACGAGGTGAAGTTCAACCCCAGGGCGGCCTACGTCCACACCACCAGCAACAACACGCTGATGGGGACGCAGTTCCACACCTTCCTCGACACCGGCGCCGTGCCGCACGTCTGCGACATGAGCTCGGATTTCCTCTGGCGAGCGTTCGATGTCTCGAAGTTCGGCCTGATCTACGCCGGCGCCCAGAAGAACATCGGCCCCTCGGGGCTGGTGGTGGCGATCGCGAACAAGGAGTGGATCGCGTCGGCCCGGGAGGACATCCCGAAGATCCTCCGCTACCAGACGCACGCCGAGAACAACTCGCTCTACAACACCCCCAACACCTGGGGCATCTACCTCGCCCGCAACGTGCTCTCGTGGATCAAGGGGGTCGGCGGCCTGTCGAAGATGGAGCAGCGCAACAAGGCCAAGGGCGAGGCGCTCTACGGGGCGCTGGACGCGATGTCCGCCTTCTACAAGGCGCCGGTCGAACCGAAGAGCCGGTCGGTGATGAACATCGTCTTCCGCCTTCCGTCGGAGCCTCTCGAGGAGAAGTTCATCGGCGAGGCGAAGAAGGCAGGCATGGTAGGTCTCAAAGGTCACCGGAGCACCGGGGGGATCCGGGTCTCCGCCTACAACGCGGTGTCCGAAGCGGACATCGCGGC
>JAYVRT010001047.1:0-3109 GCA_043776025.1 Archangiaceae bacterium
GGTGGCTCCTCTACCGCTTGAGCGCGATCAGCTCCGAGAGCAGCTGGTCGGCGGTGGAAATCGTCTTCGAGTTGGCCTCGAAGCCGCGCTGCGCGGCGATCATCCGGACGAACTCCCCGGAAAGATCGACGTTCGACTGCTCGAGGGCGCCGGCGATGATCGAACCTCGCCCTCCGTCGCCCGGCTTGCCCACCGTCGGTGGCCCCGAGTTGGGCATCTGCGAGAACAGGTTCCCTCCGATCCGGTTGAGCTGATCGGGCGCCTGGAAGTTGGCGATCGCCACCTCGCCCAGCGTCCGGGTCTGGCCGTTGGTGAACGTCCCCACGATCTGACCGTCGCTGCTGATCGCCACCTTCGCCAGCTGGCCGGCGGAGAAGCCGTCCTGGCTGAGGAAGGTCGCCGTCGAGGGGCCTGCGAACTGGGTCACCCCGTCGAGGCCGGTGCCGCCGGCGCCGGTGCCGGTGCCGAAGTTGAAGGTCAGCGGCTGCGGCTGCACCGCGTTCACCGGGTTGAAGGTGCCGGCCTGGGTCGACGCGGTGAGCTTGCCGGTGGCGTCGAAGGTCAGCGTCCCGGTGGCGATCTCCGAGGGCGTCCCCGCCACGCCGCCCAGGACTCCCGCGCCGTCGGTGAGCGAGTGGTACTCCCAGGTGCCGGCGCCAGTTCGGCGAAAGTAGGTGTCGACCTGGTGCGCCTTGCCGAGCGAGTCGTAGACCGTCGAGCTGGTCGAGAAGTTCGACGTGCCCGCGGGGTCCGCCGCCGACCACGCCGCGGGAATCGTCGCCCCAGCGTCGAGGTTTGCCTTGATCACCAGGTTGGCCGTCGGCTTTGGCGGCGAGGTGGCGTTGCCGACGTCGAGGTCGCCCAGCGCTCCGGTGATCACCCCGGCCGCGTCCGCGGAGTAGCCCTGCACCTTGAGCCCGTCGAGGTTGACGAGGAACCCGCTGTTGTCGACCGTGAACTGGCCGGCGCGCGTGTAGTAGCTGCCGTCGACGCCGTCGTGCGGCCCCTTCACCTGGAAGAAGCCGTTGCCGGAGATCGCCAGGTCGGTGGCGAGGCCAGTGTTCGAGATCGCCCCCTGGGTCATCAACTTCTGAATCGTCTGCAGCCGGCTGCCCAGCCCGCGCTGCCCGCCGCCGATCAACGTCTGCGCCAGGGCGTCCTCGAAGGCCGCACGGCCACTCTTGAAGCCGATGGTGTTGGCGTTGGCGATGTTGTCGCCGATGACCGACAGCTCGATGCTGTTGGTCTCCATTCCGGACACGCCGGTGTACATCGAGGTGAGCAAGCTCATAACTGTCCTTGGGTGAGGGGGAAGGGGTTTGACCGCTGCAGCGAGAGCGACCCGGTCGTCGAGGAGGCCGCGGCGGCCTCGTCGATCTGAACCACGTCGGAGAGCTTGATGAAGGCGCCACCCACGACCAGCTCGGGGTAGCCGTGCTGAAAGGAGACGCCGGTGACCCGGCCGCGCATCTGAGAGTCGATCGGCACCGACTTGCCGGCGGTGTCGGCGGCGGTGAGCTGCACCGTGTAGCTGCCGGCGCTGAGGCGGGCGCCGTTGTCGTCGAGGCCATCCCACGGGACGGCGAGCGCGCCTTCGGGCTCGGCCCCGAGCTTGATCGTGCGCACCGTCTTGCCCGACGCGTCCTTGATCACGGCGGTCACGTTCGCGGCGGGCCCTTCGAGGCGGCCGTGCATCGTCGCGCCGGCGCCGTCGTTCAGTTGCAGCGTGTTGCCGCTGTAGATCACGTCGCGGCCGACGAGTCCCGCCGCCGACATCTGGTTGCTCGCCGCCTGGGCGACCACCAGTGACTCCAGCTGGCTGTTGGTCGACTGCTGCAGCTCGACGTTGGCGAACTGGGCGAGCTGCGCGACGAAGGCGGTGCTGTCCATCGGCGCGGTCGGATCCTGGTGGCTCAGCTGCGCCATCAACAATTTCACGAACTCGTCTTTGCCCATCTTGCTCGAGCCGGCCGGGTTGGTCGTCGTCAGCGAGGAGGCCGGCTGGGTGGGGGTGATGTCCATGGGAGGTCCTCGAGGAAGTCAGGCTCGAACGTGCAGGCCGCGCTCGACGCGGTGGGTGGGGGAGGCCGAAGTGGTTGGGGCGCGGGCAGGGACCGCCGGCTCTGGCAGCTCGGGCCGATCAGGAGGAGCGTGGTCGCGATCGGTGGTGTCGGTCGACAGCGACGCGCCCGATGACTCTTTGGGGGCGGTCACGGTCTGGACGTCGAGCCGCTGGAGGGTGATCCCCTCGTGGGCCAACGCCACCCGCAGCTCGTCGCTGCGCTGCTCCACCTGCTGCACCGCGCCTTCGATGCGCAGCTGCGCCGAGCCGTCGCGGATCCGCAGATAGAGCGACACGTCGCTGCCATCAGCCGTCTGCAGCTTCATCGCCGCGGTGTTCGCCGAGACGGTGACCCGCATCGCCGGGTCCTCTTCGAGGTGGGCTGCGAACGCCATCGGGGGCGCTTCGAGCTCCCGCGGTGCGTTGGGGGCGGGGGCCAGCTGCGGCGCCAGTGGTGCGGCAGTCGGAGAGGGAACCTGGCTCATTGCGCGGCGTTCCTCGGCCCCGGGCCGCTTCTGCACCGCCGCGGTAGGCGCCGGCTTCGCCGCATTCGAGGGGTGGACGACGGTCGGCTGCGGCGCGGGCCGTGCGACGGTGAGGTGGGGCAGCGCGAGCAGCACCTGGGCGAACTCGGGCGCGCCGGGCGCCGGGGCTTCTTTGCGGCCCTTCCGTTCTGCCTCTCGTACGGGCCTGGCCCCAACGACGCGATGGGTCTTCATGGGTGGCCCTCCGCGGCCGGCTTCTGCGCGAGCGAGGCGACCAGGGTCGCGGCGAGCTCGGGGTTCAGGTGGGACATCAGCGCTGCCGCCTTCGACGGGCTCATCCGCCGCAACACCTCGACCGCCAGGGCCGGCTTCATCCGCGAGACGAGCGCCGCCGCCTCCGGCGCCTTCATCGACTTGAAGGTCTTCGCGAGAGTGACGAGCTGCTCGGGATCCGACGGGCCGTCGGGTCCCCTGGCCGAGGCCGGCGCCGGGGGCTCCGCCGCGGCCTTCGCTGCCGCGGTGGCTCGGGTGGTCAGCGCCTCGAGCCGGCTGATCTCCGCCT
>JAYVRT010001048.1:0-3104 GCA_043776025.1 Archangiaceae bacterium
GACCCAAAAGGTTCGCCGGCCGCCGTGAAATGAAGTGTGGGTGAAAATGACGCGGCCACGCAGGAAATGGGTATATGTGCGCCATGCCCGGCCCGTTCATCTCTGACGAGCAGATCGCCCACGCCCGGCAGCTCGCGGAAGAGATCACCCAACCGATCTTCTCGCTGATCGACCGCCACACCACCGTCAGCGTCGAGCGCACCGTGCTTCGCTGGTTCGGTGTCGACGGGGTCGGCGCGATGGGCGCCCCGCTGGTCAACCTGATGTGCGATCGCCTCAAGGAAGCGGGCGTGCTCAACAAGGGGGCTGCTTACTGGTACGGCCGCGCGCTGCGCATGGGGGCCAGCAGCCCGCTCGACGCGGTGGAGCGGCTCACCGCAGCCCCCCTCGAGACGCTCAAGCCGCTCGCGCCTGCTGACGAGGCGAAGTTGCGTGACGAGGTCAGGGCCGAGGCGCGCAGCGTGGTGGAAGAGCTCAAGACCCGCGTCGCGCACCGCAACGATCTCAAGCAGCAGTTCCCCATGGGGCAGGCGCCGCACAAGTACGTGATCGTCGCGACGGGCAACATCTTCGACGACGTCGACCAGGCGCGCGCCGCGGCGCAGGCCGGCGCCGACGTGATCGCGGTGATCCGTTCGACCGCCCAGTCGCTGCTCGACTACGTACCGCAGGGCGCGACCACCGAGGGCTACGGCGGCACCTACGCCACGCAGGAAAACTTCCGCGTGATGCGCGAGGCCCTCGATGACGAGAGCAAGAAGCTGGGCCGGTATGTCGAGCTGACCAACTATTCCTCGGGCCTGTGTATGTCGGAGATCGCCTTCATGGCGGCGTGGGAGCGGCTCGACATGCTCCTCAACGACGCGATGTACGGGATCTTGTTTCGCGACATCAACATGCGCCGCACGTTCATCGATCAGTACTTCTCGCGCCGCATCTGCGCGATGGCGGGGCTGATCATCAACACCGGCGAGGACAACTACATCACCACCGCCGATGCCTTCGACGCGGCCCACACCGTGATCGCCAGCCAGTTCATCAACGAGTGCTTCGCCAAGCGGGCGGGCCTCAAAGACTGGCAGTTGGGCATCGGGCACTCGTACGAGATCGATCCCCACAAGCCCGAGACGCTGCTGCTCGAGCTGAGCCAGGCGATGCTGGTGCGCCGCTGCTTCCCCCACGCGCCGCTCAAGTACATGCCGCCCACCAAGCACAAGGAGACCGACATCTTCTTCAGCCATGCCTACGACGTGATGGCCGATCTGGTCGCGGTATGGACCCGCCAGGGGATCCAGCTGTTGGGGATGATGACCGAGGCGATGCACACCCCGCTGCTCGCGGACCGCTACGTGGCGCTCAAGTCCGCCTCGTACATTCACCGTGCCGCCCGCGGCATCGACGACGAGTTCGTCGTCCGCGAGGACGGCAAGATCGCCAACCGCGCCCGGTTTGTCTTCGGCGAGGCGCTCAACCTCCTCGAGGAGTGCCAGCGCGACGGAATGGTGGCGGCGATCGGCAAGGGCCGCTTCGGAGACGTCAAGCGCACCGAGACCGGCGGCAAGGGCCTCGACGGCGTGATCGAGAAGTCGGCCGACTACTTCAACCCGTTCCTCGAGATGCTGGAGGCCAACACATGAACGCGATGATCCTCACCGTGGCGCTGGTGCTGGGCGGAGGCGCCGACTCGCTCTCCGCGGTCAAGCTCACGGGCCTGGCCTTGAAGGCCCCGAGCGCGTGGATCGCGACCAACGCTGACAACGGCAAGAACTGGGAAGAGCCGGGCAAGGCCGCCCAGCTCGAGCTCACCGTCTTCAAGGTCGACCCCAAGCGCAAGGCGCAGGAGTGCCTCGATCAGCTGCTGGAGAAGCTGGGCAAGGACGGCTGGGACAAGCTGACGATCGGCGGCGAGCCGGCGGTGCGCAAGGTGACCACCGACTACGTGGGCGAGGCCGACGCGGGCAAGACCGACGCGAACAAGGTCTCGACGGTGATGTACGTCGGCTGCAACGGCGCCACCAAGTGGGTGATGTCGATGACCTCCACCGCCTCGAAGTCAGCGCGCTTCGGAGCGATCTTGAAGACGATCGTCGGCTCGATCGCCTACGAGAAGTAGCGATGACCTCGGGCAAACAGCTGATCCGCCCCTACGGCGATCGCCGCGACGACGGGGTGATGCAGATCTCTTTCACCTTGCCGGTGCCGCTGTCGGAGAAGGCGAAGGAGGCCGCGCAGGTGTTCTGCCAGAAGCTCGGCTTCACCGACGTGAAGGTCGCCGCCGCCGAGCGCGCCGCCGACCAGTACACGTTCTTCATCGCCTACGTTCACACCCCACTTGCCCTCGACTACGCGGAGATCGACACCCCCGAGCTGGTGATCAAGAAGCTGGGCTTCGACGAGCTCAACAAGCTGATCGAGGAGAAGATCGCCCGGAAGGTGGTCGTCTTTGGCGCCTGCACCGGCACCGACACCCACACGGTGGGCATCGATGCGATCCTCAACATGAAGGGCTTCTCCGGGGACTACGGCCTCGAGCGCTACCCGTGGTTCGAGGCCTATAACCTCGGCAGCCAGGTGCCCAACGCCGAGCTGATCCGCCGGGCGAAGGAAAAGAACGCCGACGCGATCCTCGTCAGCCAGGTGGTGACCCAGCGCGACGTCCACAAGGACAACGCGCGCGCCTTCATCGAGGCAGCGAAAGAGGCGGGCCTGCTGAAGAAGACGACGCTGCTGCTCGGCGGGCCGCGGGTGGATCACAAGCTGGCCCTCGAGCTCGGCTTCGACGCCGGCTTCGGGCCGGGAACCAAGCCGTCGGACGTCGCGAACTTCGTCGTCCACCAGGTGCTGCAGCGGATGGGCAAGGAAGAGCGCGGCGCCCACTGGGAAGGAGAGCCGAAATGACCACGCCGGCCGCGACCACCCTCGAGAGCACCCAGCCGGTGCTCTTCAAGGCGACCTTGAGGGTACGGATGGGCGCCCACGACGCGCACTACGGCGGAAACCTCGTCGACGGCGCGCGGATGCTGGCGCTGTTCGGCGACGTCGCCACTGAGCTGCTGATCCGTCTCGACGGAGACGAGGGCCTCTTCCGCGCCTACGACCTGATC
>JAYVRT010001049.1:0-10515 GCA_043776025.1 Archangiaceae bacterium
CTCCGCGGGCTCCGACGTAGAGATTGGCGCGGTTGCTCCAGGTGTTCGGCTCCTCGTAGGTGTCGAGGAGGCGCGCATGGGTCGACCTCGGCTCGGCAGAGGCCGAGCAGCAAACGGCGGTGACGGCGATCGCGAACGTGAGGCGCATCGGAACTCCTGGCTCAGCGGCGCCCGGGAGTGGGTCGCCGCGCGAAGCTTCCAGTGCAGACCGTGTGCCGGGGCGCTCTTCAGAGGGAGACGGCCCGCGGGGGTGTGCCGGTCGCCGCACACCCCTGTGCCGCCGACCGCCCTGGCCCGGTTCGAGAAGTCTACAACGGCCCGCATGTTGGGTAAGTTGGCCCCTGGATGCGAATTGCCCTGGCCACCGCGCTGTCCCTGTTCGCCGCCTCGTCGGCGAGCGCGGCGGATTTCGCGGACGAGGTGAAGACCTCGATGCCGATGTTGCTCAAGGTGCTCACCTACGACCTCAACTTCGATGCCCGCGGCCTGGGTGACTTCACGGTGCTGGTGGTGTCCGAGGCCGGGCAGACCGAGAAGCGGAACACGGTGCTCGAGGGCCTGAAGGAGATGCCGGCGCAGAAGGTGAAGACGCGCCCGCTGAAGTACGCGGTCACCGAGTTCAAGGATGAGGCTTCGCTTCAGGCGGAGATCGACAAGACCCACGCCTCGGCGCTGCTGGTGGTCCCCGGCGCGTCGGCGGCGATGGTGAAGCACGTCTGGGAGGTCGCCCAGGACAACCAGACCTACGCGCTCGCGCTCGAGGCGTCGATGGTCGAAGCGGCCCTGCCCGTCGGCGTGCAGATCAACGGCGGCAAGCCGCAGATCGTGATCAACGAGAAGGCCGCGAAGAGCGTGGGCGCGAAGTTCGAGTCCGCGGTGCTCAAGCTGGCGCGCGTCATTCAGTAGCCAGCTACGGCACGGTGAAGTTCGACACCTGCATCGAGGTGGTCGAGTCGTACTGGATCACGTGCCAACCGCCCTGGGCGAGCTGTTCGACGGTGATGTAGCCGTAGGGGGTGCTGCCGCTGATCGGCGCTCCGCCCATTCCCACGATCAGCTGTTTGCCCGAATGCGAGAACAGATGCGTGTGGCCGACGAGGAGCAGGTTCCACGCCGACGCCTGAAGCATTGGGTTCATCTCCGCCGAGCAGGGCGCGGTCGCGGTCAGCGATTCGTGGCGGACGATGATCTTGAACGTCGAGCCGTTGGACAGCTCGCCCTGAAGCCAGGCCTTCTGCGTCGCGTCCCAGGCGTTGCACGCGGTGAGGATGAAGGTCGCCACGCCCGCCGAGGTCTGCACCGGAAACGAGTAGTACGGGTTCGCCTTGCCCAGCGGAGTCACCAGCGCCGCGATGTACGCGTCGTAGGTCTTGCGGGTGAAGGTGCCGACGCAGTTGCTCGCGGTGGGCGTGGTGCACTCGTGGTTGCCCATCGCCGCGAACAGCGTCCCCGGGTACTGGCTCTTCGCCGTCAGGTAGTAGCCCAGCTGCACCGCCCCGTCGTTTCCGAAGGGCGACGAGAACTGGTAGTCGCCGGTGCCGATAACGAACTGCGGCCGCGGGTTCAGCGCCGCGATGTCCGCGTAGATCTTGTTGATGATCGCCGTCGGGTAGTTGCCGTTGGTCGGCGTCGGAGGCCGGGTGTCGCCGACGACCGCGAAATAGAGGCGGTTCACCGCGCCGCCGTTGGGGCCGATGAAGCCTCCGTCGCCCAGGGGGCCGGCGTCGGGCGGCCCGGCATCGACGGCACCCGCGTCCGAGCCGCCGCCGCAGCTGGTCGGTGGCGCCTTGCAGCTGCAGGCGCTGGGGTTGACCTCGTCACACCACCAGCCGCCAAAGCAGCCGTTGGTCTGACAGCCGGCGCTCCCGGCAGTGCAGGCGTGACAGCAAGACGCGCTCGCTGGGGGGAGCTTGGTCCCGCAGGCGCCGGCGTCTGGGGCGCCGGCGTCAACGGGGCCTTCGCAGGTGCCCTGCGTCAGATCGCAGCTGGTGCCGGTGGGGCACACGCCGCAGCCAGCGTCGGCGGTGCAGCTGCCGCTGCGGGGAAGGCAGACCCGCACCTGGCCTCCGCCGAAGTCGGTGGCGAGCGCACAATCTTCACTCGCGGCGCAGTCGCCGACGACCGAGCAGCTCTTCGCGCAAAAGGCGTCTCCGCTGTACTGGGTGCAGGCTCCGACCGAATCGCAATCGGCGGACGTCACGCACGGCCGGCAGGACAACACAGCGCCGGCGTCGGCGGCGCCGCCACCGGTTCCACCGCCCGCGCCTCCACCGCCGCCCGACCCGCCCGCGCCGCCTCCGTCCCCCCCGATGCCGTTCTGGGGACAGCCAAGCAGGCAGGCAACGACGGCTGCGAAAGGTGCGAGACGAATCACTTAGGAACTCCTGCGTTCGGTCCAGCGGGCCACCCGGGGACAGCCCGGATCCGGGCGCACCAAACCATCTTTCGGCCCCGCAGCGCGACACCCCCCCTTGCAGAGTGAAACGTAGGCGCAGCTGGCGCAGGGCTCGGGCGGACGCGCGGCAAACTCGCGAAACGGCGCGAAGCCCCCGGCGAAGGCGGCGCCCAGCGCCACCGGGTCGCGGACGTCGGCCTCGCTTTGACCGTAGAACCCACAGCCGGTGACGCCGCCGTCGGGCCGGACGGCGATCACCGCGTCCCCGCCGGCGCAGCCACCCACTCCGAAGAACTCCATCAACCTCTTTGGAGGCCGGTGCCAGAACACCATCGGGCCAAAGGAGCAGTCGAGCCGCACCCGCATCCGGTGGCGCAACGAGAGCCAGGTCACCCGAGGCCAGAAGGCTTCGGCCTGGGCGGCGGTGAGCACCGCGTCGGCCGCCGCACGCCCGACCGGCTTGAGCCGCAGCAGCTGCACCTGGTTGAGCCGCAGGCGCCTGGCGAGCGCGACCGTCTGCGAGAGGTCCTCGAAGTTGTCGCGGGTGACGACGCAGTTGAGGCCGACGTGGGGGAGCTCGGCCCGCAACAACTTCAAAGCGGCGATCGCCCCCGCGGACCCGTCGAAGCCGCGCACCCGCGTGTAGCCGTCCCCTGCTCCGTCGAGGCTGACGTTCACCTGGCTGAAGACACGGCACGCGCGCGCCTGGGCCGGGGTGAGCCCGAGACCCGCGGTCGTCAGGCTCGGGGTCAAGCCGCGCGAGCGGGCGTGGGCGGCGAGCTCGAAGATCCAGTCGAGCTCCAGCGGCTCGCCTCCGCCCAGCGCGACCCGGAACACGCCCTTCTCCGCGAGGCGATCGACCGCCTCCTTCGCCGTCGCCAGCTCCATCACCTCGCCGCGGGGCGTCGCCTTGACGTAGCAGGTGGCGCAGCCGCTGGCACAGCGGCGCGACAGCTGCAGCTGGGCTTCGATCGGCGCCGAGAGGGCCACCGCGGGCGCCGACCACCGCTCGCTGTGCTCCAGGCCCAACCGGCGCGCGAAGGCGCGGTTGACCGCCACCACGGCGGCGGGTCGCTCGAGCTCGACGAGCGCTCCAAACGATTCGGCGCGCAGCCTCACTTCTTCACCTCGGGCGGCTGTTCGCCGACCTGCTTCGGCTTCTGGCCCCGCAGCAGCGCCGCGACCGCGAGCGTGGCCGCGATCAGGCCCCCTCCGCCGAGGAGGAGCCAGGTGACCTCGACGCCGAGGCCGCCGGAGGCGCTGCCCACCCCGGAGCGCACCGACAGCACCCGCGGGGGTGGCTCCACGACCCGGCGACGCGTCACCGCTGCGGCCCCTGCCGCTGATTGAGTCGCGGCGCGTGATCGCCTCGCTCACCCTCGTCCGGTAGCGGCCCCGTATTCAGTCGAAGCCTCCGGTCAATGACTGCCACAGCGGCCGCCAGAGCCCCGAACTCACCAGCACTGCGTCGAGGAGCAGCATCGCCTGCCCCAGGCCCTTGATCGCCTCGAGCACGCGCTGCTTCGGAGGCCGGGCCCGCCAGTACGCGCCGTTGAGCCACGCCAGCGCCGCGCCTCCGGCGACGAGCGCGGCGAGCCCCCGGGCGACCTCCACCGGCTGGGTGAGAGCGATCGCCCCGAGCAACAGCAGCAACGGCGCGAGGACGACGAGCTCCGCCGGGGGCGGCCAAAGCAGCCGTCGCACCGGCGCTGCCCGCCAGGGCAGCCAGAGCAGAAGGATCAGCACCCCGACCACGGCCTGCCACCACACCCGGCGCGTCCGTTCGATCTCCGCCAGCGCCACCTCCCCGGTGTAGCGCCACAGCTCGATCGAGGAGGCGGCGAGGGGCCGGTAGTCCGTGGCGGCCTGGGCGAAGCGGCCCTGCGCGAAGTGGATCTCCCCCAGGGTCTGCAGCGCCTGCATCGCCGGCTCGTCGTCGCCGGTGATCCGCTCGACGATCGCCCGTGCGTCATCGAGCGCCCCGTCGCTGCGCAGCAGCCGGGCGCACCAGACGAGGCCCCGGCGCCCCCGGGCATCGGCTGGGTTCTGGGCGGCCCAGGCCTTCATCGCCGCGCAAGAGTCGGCGTGCGATCGATCGCTGACGCCGCCGACGATCGCATCGAAGTCTGGCGCCGCCGCCAGCACCCCCAGAACGACCGCGAGCGCGCTAACCACTGAGCACCCGGCCCCAGAGCGCGAAAGCGAAGTACCCGGCGACGAAGCACAGCAACACCGCGCACCAACCGGCGCAGAGCCAGACGTGGGTCCGGCCGAGCTCGCGCCGGCGCACCACCAGCCAGCCCGCTCCGCCGAATGCCGCCGCCGTGGGGCTCACCAGCAGCAGCTGGCCATACAGGCAGATCGCCAACCCCGGTGACGGCCCCGCCCAGACGAACCGGTGCTCCAGGGGCAGGTACCAGAACATCGGCAGTCCGAAGGCGGTCGCGGCGAACCAGGCGACCCAGAACCCGAGCACCGCCAGCGCCCATGCCACCGCCGCGCGGGTGTCGTTCATACGCCCCGCACGCTGGTGATCACCAACCCCGACACCGCCGACCACACCACCATCGCCCAGAGCGCCACCGCGAAGAGATCCGTCAACGGCCGCGCGCCCTCGCCCCGCCGCGCAAGGAAGAACAGCCCGATCGCCATCGGCAGTCCGAGCGCCATCAGGTGCTCTTTGAAGTCGAACAGGTTCGACGCCCACGGCTGCTGCGCGTCGAGGTACCGCGAGCGGACGTCGACCCGGAAGTGGGGATAGATCGCCAGCCCGAGCGCGAACGCCCCGCCGAACAGCGGCGCGACCACGCGCGAGTAGGTCTGCTCCAACCGCTCCCGTGGCCGTCCGCGCCAGCGCAGCACCTTGACCACCACCAGGTGGGTGGTGACGCCGAGCAGCGCCATCGCCGCCAGCGCATGAAGCACCAGCAGCGGCCTGGCGGCCTGCGCGAGGATCACCGGTTCCAAGGCGGGCGAACCTACCCCCGAATCCGTCCGCGCTGTGACAGGCTTGAAGTCGTGCCGCTCCTCCTGGTGCTCGTCGCTGTGTCCGCCTCGCCCGCCGTAGGCTCGAGTTGGAAGGTGAGCATCCAGCACAACCTCGACCTGAAGATGACGATGGTGATCGCCGGAAAGAAGGTGTCCCAGTCGGGGAAGCACACCTTTGCGACCAGCGGCAAGCTCAAGGTCGACTCGGTAACGGGCGATCACCCGGACGCGGTCTCTATGACCCCGGCGAAGCTCGGGGCGCTGACGGTCAAGGACGACAGCGGTGTCGGCGTGGTCCGTTTCGAGAAGACACCGGAGGATCCCGAGATCGCCCCCACCGTCACCGGCTACCTCGGGCGACTGGTTCAGACCGACCCCGATCGCGCGGCGATGTCGGCGTGTGGCGAGGGCCACCAGGCGGCCGCCGAGCACTGGCTCAAGAAGACCCTCGCTGCCGTCTTCCACGGCCAGGCCGACGACCTCACCCTGAGCCAGGTGAAGCTGGCCTGCGCGGTGACGAAGAGCGGGATCAAAGACGACGTCTCCTTCGACGCCGCCCTCCCCCGCGGAGTTCAGTCGCTGACGCTCAAGGGCAAGGGCTCGATCGAGGTCGACAACGCGGTGTGGGTCACCACCTGGAAGCTCTCGGGCCCGATGGAGCAGCCCGGCGACCCCGCCGTTGACATGAAGCTCAGCGGGACCTTCACCTCGAAGTTCGAGCTGGGCCGCTGACGCCAAATGCTTTGACCCAACGCCGCGTGATCCTTATGTTGGCTGGGCGATGGATTCTCCTCTGACTCCCTACTTGCCTATCCTCGCGGTGCTTGGTCTGGCCGGGATCATGGCCGCGGTCATCCCCGCGCTCTCGACCCGCCTCGGCCCCCGCAGCATCAACCCGATCAAGTCCGCCGCCTTCGAGTGCGGCAGCGACGTCATCGGCTCGGCCCGCCAACGCTTCGCGGTGAAGTTCTATGTCGTCGCGCTGCTGTTCATCGTGTTCGACGTCGAGGCGGTGTTCCTCTACCCGTGGGCGGTCAACTTCCGCGCGCTCGGCTGGTTCGGCTACCTGACGATGCTGGCCTTTGCCTCGACGCTTGCGATGGGGCTGATCTACGTCTGGAAGAAGGGCGCGCTGGAGTGGGAGAGCTAGAGATGGCCGAGATCGACGTCGCGCCCGCATTTGCCACCCGCCGCGAAGACGCGATGGGCTTCTTCGAGAAGATGGTCAGCAAGGGCCTGGGGTGGGCGCGAAAGTACTCGCTGTTCACCTACCCCTTCGCCACCGCCTGCTGCGGCATGGAGTACATGTCCGTCGCCTCGAGCCGCTACGACATCGCGCGGTTCGGCGCCGAGTTCCCCCGCTTTTCCCCCCGGCAGGCCGACCTGCTGATGGTGGTGGGCACGATCAACATCAAGCAGGCGCCGATCCTCAAGCGCGTCTACGACCAGATGTGCGAGCCGAAGTGGGTCGTCGCCTTCGGGGTCTGCGCCTCGTCCGGCGGCTTCTACGACAACTACGCGGTGCTCCAGGGCATCGATCGGATCATCCCGGTGGACGTCTACATCCCCGGCTGCCCCCCGCGCCCGGAACAGGTCCTCGACGGCCTGATGCTGCTGCAGGACAAGATCGCCAGCGAGCGACACGGCCTGGGCAACAATCAGAAGCTCCCGGTTCGGCCGGGCCAGCACAACCTCGTCGCATCGAAGTAGCCCTACACGTCGGACGCGCCGCTGCGGTTGCGCACCCAGACGACGCCGATGGCGATCGCGGAGGCCGCCGACGCCGCGAGCAGCATCGCGAAGATCGGCCCGAGGTTTCCGCCGGTCTTGTCGTACGAGTCGCCGATCGCCAGTTCCTGGACGATCGCGCCGATCGAGCCCATGCCGTTGATGATCCCCGCCGCGAGCACCGCGCCCCGCTTCGAGCCGAGATCCATCGCTCCGGCGCCGCTCATCAACGCGTCTGGCCCGTAGAGCGTGAAGCCGACCAGCGCCAGGCAGATCGCAAAGAGCCAGACCGAGACCCCGCCCGAGAAGTACAGCAGCACGCAGGAGGCGAGCATCGCCAGCATCATCAACAGGCTGATCCCCGCGCGGCGGCTCTTGAACACCTTGTCCGACAAGACCCCGGTGACGATCACCCCGGCGATTCCCGCGAAGTCGAAGAGCGTCGAGAGGTAGCCGGCGTCCGAGCCCTTGAGGCCGAAGTTCCGCTCGAGGAGAAACGGCGCCCAGGACCAGAGCGAGTAGCGGATGAACTTCACGAAGAAATAGAAGACGCCGACGAGGAAGACGTTGAGCATCGCCGCCCGCGTCCAGCCGGGCTGCTCGAGGCTCGCCCGCTCCTGGGCCGAGCCGTCCGCGAGGGTCAGGCCGACGTCCTCGGGCTTGTTGCGCTGGTGGAAGAGCACCACCGCCCAGACGACGAGCAGCACCGCCGCTCCGCTGGCGAAGCTGAAGCGAAAGCCGAACGCTCCCAGGGCCCAGGCGGCGAGCATGTTCGCCGCCACGCCGCCCACCTGAAAGTTGGTCGCCCAGACCCCCATCACCGTCCCGCGCTCGCTGCGGCGGGTCCAGTTCGCCATCGTGCCCACCGTGCCGGACCAGCCGGTCGACTGTGCCAGCCCGTTGAGCGCCATCAACCCGAGGAAGGTCTCGTAGGAATTGGCCGCGCCAAAGCCGAGGTTGCAGCCGATCGAGACCGCCATCCCGGTCAGCAGCGTCACCCGCGGGCCCCACCGGTTTCCCAGCGCGCCCGAGGCGAACTGCCCGATGGCGTAGGCGACGAGGTACACCGAACCCATCGTCCCCAGCATCGTCGCGCTGAAGTGGAGCTCGTGCCCGAGCGACGACTTGGCGATGTAGAACGGCTTGCGGCAAAAGTAGAAGCCCGCGTAGCAGAGCCAGGTCGAGGCGAAGATCCGCCAGCGCCACGCCTTGAGCTGCTTCGACAGCCCCGCCTCGACGACGGTCATCGGAACGCCAACACGATCACCACCGGTGGTACGCGGGGTGACCCGGCTGGACGGCGACGAACGTGCCACGGCAGGTTGCGCGCACCTTCCCCTGCGCCTCGAGCGTTCCTTCGACGGTGGCGCGATCGGCGCTCGACTCCACGACCCGGGCCGAGAGCGTCACCGGCCCGTCGGTCGGGCACGGGCGCTTCAAGACCACCGCGTAGTCCGAGGTCACGGTGCAAGGAGGGCTGGCCGCGCCGCTGGTCTTCATCAGGTGCATCGTCGCCGCCCAGTTGAGGTGGCAGTCGAGCAGCGAACCGATGATTCCCCCGTTGAGGACGCCGGGGAACGCCTCGTGGTGTGGCTGCGGCATCCAGGTCGCGACGGCGGTGTCTCCCTCGAGGAAGGACCGGATCTGCAGACCCTTCTCGTTCGACGGACCGCAGCCAAAGCACGCGTTGTGGGGGGCCCAGGTCTCCTGCAGGCTCTTGGCTTCACTCATCGGCTGCCTCCGGTTGCGGCGATCGGCTGCTTCAGGACGTCGTCGACAAATGCCGCGAGCGCGAGGCAGTTGCCATCACATTTTTCGGCGGTGGTGCCGTCGGCCCTCGGGCTGCGCACCAGCCAGTGGGCCCCGTCGTAGGCGCCGAAGTCCTTCTCCTTCATCACCGCGTCGTGGGCCGCGCCCGACATCTGGACGAGGCCGTCAGGGCGCACGTCGTAGGCTGCGAAGGTCCGCGGCGCTCCGGTGGCGTGCTGCGGATCGAAGGCGACGGGGCTGGCGTGGGTGTAGCCGGTCTCGGCGAAGAGCCAGCGCGGCGCGTCCGGCTTGCCGGCGAGCAGCGGCGCGAGGCTCTTGCCGTCGGCGTTCGGCAGCGGCGCCGCCCCGCCGAGCTCGAGAATCGTCGGCCCCAGATCGATCAGCCGCACCAGCTGCGTCACCCGCTCGACCTGGCGCGCGTGGGAAGGCTTCACCAGCAGCACCACCCGGTTCTCCTCTTCCCCCAGCCGGGCGCCGTGCACCGGGGTCGCCCCGGCGAGCGCCTCGATGTCGGGGTGAAAGCTCTCGCCATGATCGGAGAAGACGATGACCGTCGCCTCGTCGTAGCGGCCCGCGGCCTTGAGCGCGTCGAGCAACACGCCCAGCTGCCCGTCGGCCTGCGCCAGCAGCTCGTCGTAGAGCGCCTCGGAATCGGGCCGGCCCCAGCCTTCAGGCTTGCCCGGGTGGCCATCGGCGATCGGGGTGAAGACCATTCGCAGCTTGCGCTCCAGCGGCGCGTCGGGGCGAACGAAGCGCCGGTAGTACGGGAACACCGGATCGCCGGGGAAGTGCGCCGCGGTGGCGTGGAAGGCGAAGAGCGCGGGCCCTTCGGTGGCGGCGCCGACCCAGCGCCCGGCGAGCCGCTGCGCGTAGCCCCCCGGTTCGTAGACGCCGGCGACCGCACGGTTGTCGACGAACTGAGGGACCAACGCCGCGCCGAGGCGGTTGTTGGCGATCACCCCAAGCGCGCGGAACCGCAGCTTCTCGAGCGCGAAGTTGAGCGCGCCCTGGGGTGGCTGGGTGCGCTCGCCGAAGCCCGAGGCAGGACCCTGGAAGTTGAACCGCGAGCAGTCGGTGGCCCAGTGGGTGCGGACGCCGGCCTGCTCCAGCGCGGCGGGGAAGGTCGGCAGCTCGACGACCCGCGACTGGGCAGTCAACGGGTAGCGGACCCCGGTCGCGGCCGGCCAGCGCGCGGTGAGCAGGCTTCGCCAGGCCGGCTCGGTCTGCGCGATCGGGGTGAAGGCGCGATCGAAGACGGTGGCGTCGCGCGCGAAGGCGTCGAGGTTGGGCGCCACCCCGCCCTTGCCGCCGTAGGCGATCAGCCGATCGGTGCGGAAGGCGTCGAGCCCGATGAGGACGATCAACGGGCCCCGCGCCGCGGTGCGCCCGTGCCACAACGAAGCGCCGACCAACCCGCCGCCGAGGAAGACCGCGGCGACGACCGCCCGGGCCCAGCGAACCCGCTTCAGCGCCTCGGTCGAACGCCGGGCCCAAAGCCCGAGGTGCGCGAGGACCCACGCGCCCAAGAACAGCTGCCCGTGCCAGGGCTCCCCGTGGAGCACCAGGGCGCTCAGACCCGACTTCGCCCAGGACAGATCGTCGAAGAGCGCCGGCCGTTCGACCGCGCGGATCCA
>JAYVRT010001050.1:0-3093 GCA_043776025.1 Archangiaceae bacterium
TCCTGGTGTTGGCCGCCGAGCCGGTCAGGGCGCTGCCGATGCTCGCGGCTCCCCTGGGCCACCTCGGCGACGTCGTCGACAAGCCGCTCACCACCGGGACCCCCGGCGAGGTGAAGGTGATCTCCGGCAAGCTCGAGGGCTGCGCGTTCGACCAGGGGCTGTATCTGACGCGCGCCGTCTCCGGCACGTTGATCGCGGTGCAGCAGCTGCAGGACTGGATGAACCTCACCCCGGGCCTGGAGAAGAAGCTGTTCGCCAAAGGCAAGCTGGCCGAGGTGGTGAAGCAGGTGGCGGCCTCGAGCTGCTCCGAGCAGAAGCTGTGCGCGGCGCCGGTGCTCGCCGACGGCTTCAAGCTCGAGCTGACGAACGCGGGGGCGAAGCTGTGCGAGGCGGATCATCGGTGGCGAACCGGAGACTTCTGGTGGACGGCGGGCGGGAAGCCAGCGGCGGCGCTGTCGCTGATGCCCGCCGCGGCCGACGCGAAGGACCGCTGCCTGCCGCGGCTCTCGATCGTCCTCTTCGACAAGGCCAGGGTGGCGCGGGTCCGCCTCCACGCCGACTACGGCGGGGTCGCTTCGATCACGCTGCTGGGTGACAAATGCGTCGGGCTCGACTTCAACTTTGACGGTGGAACGCAGAGCTTCGTGCCCACCTGGCGGCCTCCGAAGGCCTGCAAATAGCACCCGAATCCATGCGCAACCCTTCGTAGCCACTCACAGTTCGGGCAAGGGCTGCAAAGGCAGGCGCTTTCGCATAAGGACCGGCGCCCCTGATGGCCAACGTTGCCCCGATCATCGAAGTCGACCCGGTTCACCCCCAGCCCCGACATGTCGAGCGCGCGGTGCAGGTGCTCGAAGACGGCGAGCTGATCGCCTACCCGACCGACACCTATTACGGCATCGGCTGCGACCTGAACTCCCGAAAGGGCATCGACAAGCTCTACGCGCTCAAGGACCGCGACCGGAAGAAGCCGCTGTCGATCCTCTGCCCCGACCTCTCCGACGTCTCGCGCTACGCGATGGTCAGCACCTTCGCCTACCGGACGATGAAACAGCTGACGCCCGGGCCGTTCACCTTCGTGCTCGAGGCGACGAAGCTGGTGCCGCAGATGATGCAGACCAAGCAGCGCCAGGTGGGGATCCGGGTGCCGCAGGCCCCGCTGATGCTGGCGATCGCCGCGAAGCTCGGGAGGCCGATCGTCACCACCTCGGCGCTCGACCGAGACGGCAAGCCGCTGATCGACGCGAAGTCGATCAAGGACGAGCTCGGAAGCCGGCTCGAGCTGATCCTCGATGGCGGGGTGCAGCTGTCCGAGCCGTCGACGGTGGTCTCGCTGATCGGCGACCAAATAGAGGTGATGCGGCAGGGGAAGGGCATCATCGTGGGGTGAAGAAGCGCCCACCCCCGCGGGTGTTCCAGCCGACGCCGTTCGACCCGCTGCTCGACGCGTGGATCGGGTTCCTCCGCGCCGAGCGCAACAGCTCTCCAAAGACGGTCGAGGCCTACGCCAACGACGTGAAGCTCTGGCTCGAGGACGCCCACCGCCAGGGGTTCAAGCTCGAGACGGTCACCCGGGAGGATGTGCTCGAGCACCTGGCGACGCTGCAGGGGATGGGGCTGGGGCCGCGGAGCCGGGCGCGCCACCTCGCGGCGCTCCGCGGGTTTCACCGCTTCCTCGTCGACGAACGGCTGCTGTCGAAGAACCCCACCGAGGATCTCGACACGCCCCGGCACGCGAAGAAGCTGCCGATCTACCTGACGCTGCCCGAGGTGGAGGCGCTGCTCGGCGCGCCCGACGAGAAGTCGATGGCGGGGCAGCGGGACCGCGCGATGCTCGAGGTGCTCTACGCCACCGGCCTGCGCGTCTCGGAGCTGATCCGTCTGCAGATCGCCGACGTGAACCTGCATGACGGGTTCCTGATCGCCTTCGGCAAAGGGCGCAAAGAGCGGGTGGTGCCGCTGGGCCGGCAGGCGATCGAGAAGGTGAAGGAGTACCTGGCCACCGCGCGCGGCGGGCTGCTCAAGGGACGGCAGTCGAAGGCGCTCTTCGTCACCCCGCGCGGCGCCGGCTTCTCGCGGATGGGGTTCTGGAAGCTGATTCGCCGGCACGCCTTCACCGCGGGGATCACCAAGCCCCTGTCGCCGCACAAGCTGCGGCACTCGTTCGCCACCCACCTCGTCGAGCGCGGCGCCGACCTGCGCGCGGTCCAGCAGATGCTCGGCCACGCCGACCTGGCGACGACGCAGATCTACACCCACGTGAACTCGACGCGGCTCCGGGGCGTCTATGACGCGGCCCACCCGCGGGGGCGAAAGACGAAGTAGAAGCGGCGGGCGATGCGAATTCTCGCCGGCGTTCAGTCTTCAGGGCAGCTCCACATCGGCAACTACTACGGTGCGATCCGTCAGTTCGTGCGGATGCAGACCGAGGGCGAGGCGCTGTTCTTCATCGCCAACCTCCACGCGCTCAACAGCGTTCGCGATGGGGCGGCGGCCCGGCAGTTGACCTTCGAGACCGCGGTCGCGTTCCTCGCGCTCGGCATCGATCCGAAGCGGTCGACGCTGTTCCGCCAGAGCGATGTCCCGGAGATCACCGAGCTGTTCTGGATCCTCGGCACGTTGATCCCCCTGAGCAACCTCGAGAGCGCCGTCAGCTACCGCGACAAGCTCGAGAACCAAGGGATCAAGCACCCCGAGTTCGGGCTGTTCGCGTACCCGGTGCTGATGGCGGCCGACATCCTCCTCTACGACTCGGACGTGGTGCCGGTGGGCAAGGACCAGACCCAGCACCTGGAGCTGACCCGGGACTGGGCGGCGAAGTTCAACTCCCTCTACGGCGAAGGGCTGCTCAAGCTGCCCACCGCCAAGCTCCAGGCCGAGACCTCGGTCGTCCCCGGCACCGACGGCCAGAAGATGTCGAAGACGTATAAGAACACGATCTCGCTCTTCGGCACCGACAAGGAGGTCGAGAAGGCGATCAAGGGGATCAAGACCGACTCGACCCCGCCCGAGGCGGCCAAGCCGACGGTCGACGTGCCGCTGTACGATCTGCTGCGGCTGATGGCGCCCGCGTCCGACTGGGTCGCGCTCGAC
>JAYVRT010001051.1:0-3090 GCA_043776025.1 Archangiaceae bacterium
GATTGAAGGCCAACGCGCTGCTGCACACCAACTCAGTGCCGAACGAACGGGTTCTCGACGATCACGCCCTCGATGATCTGCCCGGCATTCAGATCCTCGGAGAGAATCCGAGCCGCGCCCCCGAGAACTGCGGAGACCACGATCAGCGCGTCCCAGAACGAGATCTTGTGGCGCTCTTCAAGCTCAGAAGCCTTCGCGACGTCGTCGGGTCGGATGCTCCCTGAGCACCAGAGGGCATAGGCCTTCAAGACGTCTCTGGCTGCCTTGCGTGAGATCGGCTTGGTGACCTTGCGTGTGACGTTGACGTAGAACTCCTGCAGCACCTGCGCGCTGAGGAAGCCCTGCTTCGACGCCCAGAGCTCCGAGAGCCGTGACGAAGCGAGCTCGTGCTTAGGCCCCGCGTCCAGGTCGTGGGCGTAGATGAGGACGTTGGTGTCGACGAAAGTCCTACCGCTCATGGAGATCGGCTCGAGTCACCTTCGAGCCCCGGAGGTGGAAACCCTTCCTCAGCAGGCGCTCGGCCATTCGCTGAGCCTGCTGATACCGATCGTCCTCTCGAATCAGGTCCTCGATCACGTCAGCGACCAGCTTGCTGATCGAAGTTTCCCGGACAGCCGCGAGCAGCTTCGCTTTGGCGATCGTGGGACGAGTGAGCTGGATGGTGAGGTTTTGCTTCGTGGCCATGCTCCACGTATAGCACGCAGCCTACGTGGCAAGGCGATCGCCACGGGCGCGCCCCGGCGCGCACGCCGACCCACCGAGCTCGCCCGAGACCCGAACCAGCATTTCTCGGCTCGCGAGAATGGCTCAACCTGATCCGGGAGCGGCGCCGTAATCAGGGAGCCGGCATCTTCGGGGCGGTGACGGGTCCCTTGAACGGCAGCGTGTTCATCCCCAGCGACTTCGCGTAGTCCTTGAAGATTGCCTGCGCCGCCGCATCAGGTGACACGCAGCCGACGCCGCTCATCTGGGTGCGATCCGACAGCGCCTGCAGCACCGACTTCTGCTTGCCGTCGAACAGCTTCTTGAGCGCACCAACCATCGCCTTCGCCTCGTTCGAGTCGAGCACATAGCGCGAGGGCGTCTTCAGCCCGGACCACGTGGGCCAGAAGTTGTCGTTGCTCTTGCGGCTGAACGCCTTGAGCAGGTTCTCGCAGACTTGCACTGGCGTGCCGCGGTAGTCGAAGAACCCGGGCTTCTCGGGCGGCAGGGTGGTCTTGAGGTCGAAGTCGCCCGCCGACTTGCCCTTCATCGCCAGCGCGAACTGCACCAGCCCGCGCTCGCCGTTGGTGCGCAGCGACTTCTGCTCGGTGTCCGACAGCTGCCCGTCGCCATCCTTGTCGGCGGCCTTGATCCGCTTGCCGAGGTCGTCGGCCGCCGCGACCAGGTCCTTCACGGAGGTGTCGTTGAACTTCTTCTTCGACCATTGCATCAGGGTGTCGAGCGCGAGGCTGGGAGTGGCCGTCTGGTTCGTCTTCGACAGGTGCGAGGCGATCGCCTTCGTCTCTGCGTTGGTGACGATGCCGTCCTTGTCGAGGTCGGTCTTCTTCGCGAACGTCTTCGCCGCGGCGATGCTCTTGGTGATGTCGGTGAGCTTGATCGAAGCCATGGGAGTCTCCGGGTGAGCCAGGCGCCGCGAGCGTACCACCTGGCAAGACCAGTCAGGCTTCTCGGTGGAAGCCGAGGAACCGCGCGCGAGGCCGGCCCCAGCCTGCCTCGTTCTCCGAGGGGAATCAGGAAAGCGAAGCGGCGATTGTGACACCGGTGTGCCACCCGCCGAGGTCAGCGCGCCGCCGCTCGACGTGGCGCACGAGAAGTCGCGGCTTCCACAGGGTGCGGCCGGTGCAAATCCAGTACTCTTCTCGAGGGGGCCGCCAGCGCGGCTCGCACGGGGGACGCATGGTTCGCGCGGTGACGGTCGCAGTCGTGTCCGTGGCACTCGGGTTGACGCTCGCCGGATGTGCGAACGGCGGGTCGAACGGCGCGGGCGGCAGCACTGGAGGCGGCTCGGGGGGCGCCGCTGGTGGCGGTGGCGGCGGCACAGCCGGTGGGACAGGGGGCGGCGCGTGCGCGGCGGTGGCGGGCGCGCGGTCCGGTTCGATCTCTTCCGGCAGCTCTTTGTTCTTCGACGCGACGTCGCCCGGCGGGCTGTACCTCGGTGGCGAGCTGCTGGCCTTCTCCGGCACCGACTTGCTCACCGGGAAGGCGAGCACCGCGGGGAACACGTTCCTCCTCGCTCCGACTGGACCTGGGTGCGGCCTGGGCGCAATCACCGCCAACCCGGCCTCTGGGTACACGCCGTCGCTCACGCTCGAGCAGGGTCACGGCTACGTCGGGCAGCTCCCCGATGCGACGTTCATTCGCTTCTACGTGAAGAGATTCACCACGACAGGCGGAGTCACCTCGGTCGATCTCGATTACGAGTATCCATCGAGCCTGTGCCCTCCCCCGGGGTTCACGGTGAGCTACGGGTTCAAGCCCGCCGGTACCGGCGTCGGCTGCGTGCTCACCGTCAACGGAGTCAACCAGTCGGGCGTGAATCAGCCAAACGGCGCTTCGCTCGGGTGCGGGTTCGCAGTGGCAGGCTGTGCGGGAAGCCCAACCGTACAGCTCTGGGCGGGAGGCGGCAGCGGTGGCGGCGTCTGCATCGCGTTCGCCGGGGGCGTGGCGGGTGGCGGTGGCGGCGGCGCCGGCTTTGGTCAGAAGAGCGCCGCGCTTGGAGTCGGCAAGTTCTACCGCGTGCAGGTCGGAGCCGGCGGGCAGGTCACCGGTTCGGGCGGCCCGTCGTGTCCGACGCAGGGATTCTCCGGCGGGCCGGGTGACGACAGCGTGTTTTCGCAGGAGGACGGGGGGATTCTGCTCTCTGCGACTGGCGGCCGGCCCGGCACCGGGGGCGGCTCGGTCGGTGGCAAGGGAGGCGTCGGCGGAACCAGCACAGCGCCGATCGGCCTGACCGGCGGCTCGGGCACCGATGGCGTTTCCAACGCGGGCAATACGCTCTGTGGGGGCGCGGGGTCGATCGGGCCCGGCGGCAGCGGCGGAAACGGAGCGGCCGATGGCGGCGTCGGCGGCCTTGGCGGGTGCAACCCT
>JAYVRT010001052.1:0-10464 GCA_043776025.1 Archangiaceae bacterium
CGGCGAGCCCCTTCCTCAGGACGCTGGCGGGTGGCATCCCCGCAACGCGAGCGTCCAGCGCTTGCCCGTCACCCGTCACTTTCGAAGCCAGAAGGCGCCGGCGATGAACAGAAACTGAAAGGGCAGCCGAGCCCACGCGACCCACTGCGGCATCGGATTCGCCGGATCGAGCTGGAGATGGTTGATCGCCATGTTGATGTTCGCGGGGAAGACCGCCACGAAGAGGAGAATCAACCCCCACGCGGCCGGCCCTCGCAACTTCGCGATCAGCAGGCCCAGCCCGAAGGCGATCTCGCAGGCGCCGCTGAAATACACGAGCAGCAGCGGCGCCGGCAGCACCGCGGGGACGATTCGCACGAACGGCTCCGGGGTCGCGAAGTGAAGGATGCCGACCACCGACATCGCGAGGGCGCACAGCAGGCGCACGATCGGCTTCACGGTCCACCCTCCAGACGTCTGCCTCATCGCCCCGGGCGCGTCAGCACGGCGCGGGTCGCGTGCTCGGTGGGCACATGCTCGGTGACCGGAACCTTTCCCATGGCGCGCGCTCTACTACGGGTCCGGCATCGAAGACGACTTCGAGGTGCGCCAGGCGCGCCCTGGCGACGGTGCCCGCCTGGCCCTTGCGCTCGTCGTGACCTCGCCGGAGACGGTTGTCTCCTGCCGCCTGACAACTTCCTGTGAAGCTGGAGCCAACCACCCAATCCCGCTGGAGAGATCGCGGGGCATGCCCACTGCAACCATGGCCCATCAACGCGATCAGGCACTCAAGCTTGCGCGGCGCTCAAAGGGCTCCATGAACCGCACCTCCTTCCCTGAACAAACTCCGCTGAGGTCGATGCTCCTGGGGCTGGCGCTGGTCGCAGGTTGCGGCGCAGGAACCGGCGGAGTGGGCGGAGGGGCCGGTGGCGGGAGCGGTGGCGGGAGCGGTGGCGGCTCAGGAACTTCGATCACCTGTCTCGCGGGCCAGCAGTGCGACTGCACCGGCACCAACTGCAGTTTCGTCTGCCCCGCCAACGGCAGCTGCCAGATGAACTGCAGTGGCGCCAACTGCACCGTTGACTGCGTGGGGTCCAATGCCTGCGAGCTGAACTGCGACGCAAACTCCACCTGCGTTCAAAACTGCGCGACCGGGGCGTGCCAGCTGACTTCGACGAGTTCCGCGGCCGCAACCCAGCACTGTGCGACCGGGGCGTGCAACGAGACCTGCACCAACGTCACGTCGTGCAAGCAGAGCGCGGGCGCGGGAAGCCGCGTCTGCATCGGCTGCAACTGACGGCAGCTCGAAGGACGGCGGCGCCGGGATTCCAGCCCGGGCCTCAACGGTCGGCCAGGCCCTCTGGAGAGCCGCTTTAATTCTTTCACGCGCATATGCCATGTAGGATATATATACATTGACGATGGGTCGCCTCCCATCCTTCAAGGAGCCTTCGCCAATGAACATCCTCTTATGGGTCCTTCAGGTCGCGCTCGCGTTTCAGGCTTTCGCCGGCGGGGCTTACAAGATCTTCAGTTTCGACACGCTCGCGAAGATGCCGGCGATGGGTGATCTCCCGCGTGGTGGATGGGCCGCGGTCGGCGGGTTCGAGATCTTGTGTGCGATCCTTCTGGTCGTCCCGGCCGCTACGAGGTGGATGCCGGTGCTGACCCCACTCGCGGCCGCCGCGCTCGGGGTGGAGAGCCTTGCCCTCGCTGGGCTGTACGCGCGCCACTCGCTTCAACTGACCGCGTCCAACCCGATGGTCTGGGTCGTCGTCTCGGCGCTGATCGCGGCGTTCGTGGCCTACGGACGCTACGCGCTCAAGCCGCTGGTCTGACGCCCCCTCCGCTCCCCCTGTCGGCGCCGCAACGCGGCAATGCACCCGAGGATGTCAGCCCCTGCTGCTAGCAAGCTGGGTATGAGCACGAAGAGACGAAACGCTGCGCCCTCCGCCCGCTCGGGCCGCCAGGGCGCCCACTCCACCCCGAGGATCCCCAGCGACAACGCCAGCCTCGCCGCGGCGGCCGAGCGGGTCGCGGCGCTGCTCCAGAGCGAAGGCGGCGTCGACGGCCGGGCCCGGACCTGGCACGAGGTCGCCCGCGCGATCCGCACCAGCCCCCGGCCGATCGTCGAGCTGGTCGAAGAGCTCGGCGTCGAAGGCGTTCACCGGCTCGGCATCGACTACGTGACCGGCGGCATGGTCAGCGACCTGGTGCGCACTGGCCGGCTGCCGCTGCTCGAACGGCTCGAGGCGCGCTGCGCTTGTGGCACGGTGTTCGAGCGGGTCCCCGGCATCGGGCCCAAGCTCGCGCGCGAGGTGCGCGAGGTCCTCGGGGTCGAGAGCCTCGACGGGCTCGCGCGGGCGGCGCAAGACGGGACGCTCTCCGGGATCTGCGGCTTTGGTCCGAGGCGAATCCGGCTCGTCGCCTCGCTGCTCGCCCCCCTGGAGCGGCGGGTGCGTGATCAGGGCCCTGCCGGCCAGCTGGACCTCTGGGCGTCACCCTGACGATCACCGACGCGGCCGCGCTCACCTTTCACCGGATGACCCTGGCTGAGCTGCCGCTGCTCAAGGTCTGGTTTCGCGCCCCGCACGCCGACCGCTGGTTCGGCAAGGGCAAGTCGGACCAGGAGATCGACGAGGAATACATTCCGTACATCGAGGGCACGGTGCCAATTCACCCCTACATCGTGCGGCTCGGCGCTCGGCCGATTGGGCTGATCTGTTGGGAACGAATGGGCGACTTTCCCGAGCTGATGCAGATCTACGAGGTCACTGATCCCAACGCCTCCAACTGCGACGTGATCATCGGAGAGGCCGACGCCGCCCACCGGGGCCTCGGGCCGCCGATGATCCGCAGGTTCCTCAAAGAGATCATCTTCGCGAACCCGGCGATCAGCTGCTGCGTGATCGACCCCGAGGCCGAGAACACGATCGCGATCCGCGCCTATGCCAGGGCTGGGTTCCGGCCGTTGCGCGCCATCCCCGACGACGGCGACGGCGCCCCGGTCTTCTTGATGGAGCTGCGGCGCGACGGGCTGCTCGGCTGACCCGAAAAGTTGCGGGCGCCCTCGGGCGTGGGACCTTTGCCCGATGCAAAACCGCAAGAAGCCGCGAATCTCCCTCTGCCTCCCGGTCTCCGTCGCCCGTCGCGCCGCGCTGACCGAAGACATCTCCGCCAGCGGGTTCTGCCTCGAAGTGTTTCAGCCGCTTCAGCCGGGCACCGCCGTCGAAGGCTTCGTGCTCCAGGGCGAGCGCGAGCTGCCGTTCAAGGGGCAGGTGATGTGGAGCCGCGCCGGCAATCCGATGGCGTCGCTCACCTCGCTCGTCGGCGTGCGGTTCACCCAGGTCTCGCCGGGCCTCCGCGCGCTGCTGTCACTCGAGCAGCGCCGCCGCCGCTGACGATCAGAAGCCGACGCGGCGCATCACGAAGCGCGGCATCGCCTTGATCACCGTCATCACCGCGCGCCACACCGGCGGCGCGTAGACCACGGGCGTTCCCCGGTCGATCGCCTCGAGCACGGTGGCGGCGACGTCGTCCGCCTCTCCCGCGAACGGCGGGACCTTGTGGCCTTCGGTCATCTGGGTGCGCACGAACCCCGGCTTCACGCAGACCGTCTTCAGCCCCTGGGCGCGGAACTTGTGATCCAGCCCCTCGAGGTAGGCAGACAGGCCCGCCTTCGCCGCGCCGTAGATGAAGGTCGGTTTGCGCCCGCGATCGCCCGCGACCGAGCTGAATGCGCAGAGGGTGCCGCCGCCGAGCGAGAGCAGCTTGCGCCGCGCGTCCTCGCAGAACACGACGGTGTTGGCGAAGTCGATGGTGAGCAGCTTCTGGGTCAGCACCGCATCGTTCTCGAGCTCGTCCTGGGTGGCGAAGAGGGCGGCGGTGACCACCACCACGTCCAATCCTCCGAGGGCAGTCTCCGCGGCGTCGAGGGCACCACGGAACTGGGTGGGTTTTTCCAGGTCACACTCGATCGCGCTCACCGGTGCGCCACCGCCGCGGGCCTTGAGGTCCGCCGCGCTGCGCTGGAGCTCTTCGGCCCCACGGCCCAGCAGCGCCACCGAGTCACCGCGCGCCGCCATCAGCCGCGCCAGCGACCGGCCCATGCCACGGGTGCCTCCGAGGATCGCCGCCTTCACGGGGGATCTCCGAAGAGGCGAATCGATTGGGCGCTCTTGAACTTCATCGTCGGATCCCACTTGCGGCGGACCTCGAGGAACTTCGCCAGGCGCGGCTCCATCGCCCGGAAGTGCTCCGCGCGGGTGAAGGTGTCCTTGGCGAGGTAGATCCGCCCGCCCTCGGCGATCACGAACTCGTTGAGCGTGTCGACCAGCGCCTGGGTGTCGTCGCGCACCGCGATGTCGAGGGCGATGCTGATCCCCTTCATCGGGAAGCTGAGCAGCCCCGCGCCCTGCGGGCCGCAGTCCTTGATCACGCAGAGGAAGCTGGCCCCGCCGCGCGCGGTGAGCACCTCGAGGAAGCGGTGCGCCACCTCGGGCCCGGCGCTGTCGGGGAGCACGCACTGGTACTGGGTGAAGCCGCGCCGTCCGTAGCCGAGGTTCCAGTCCTTGACGAAGTCGAGCGGGTAGATGAACGCGTAGGGGTCGATCAGCCCCTGCTGCCGCTTCTTCAGGTGCTTCCAGTAGAAGCCGGTGTTGAAGGCGCGCACCGTCAGCGGCCCGAGGAGAAACTCGGGCGCGACGAACGGCATCCGCAGATCGAGCGGCTTGTGCGGCATCCGGTGGGGCGCCTCGTGCGCTTCGGCCCAGCGGCCGAACATCGAGATCCCCCGGCCCATCGACTTGCCCTTCGAGAGGCAGTCGATCCACCCCATCGTCATCGGCCAGCCTTTCTCCGCGGCCTCCTTCAGCTTGACGACATAGGTGGTGACGTCGGGGACGCGCTCGGTCTCCTGCCAGATCCACGCGGAGGGGATCCGCCGCATCCCGAACTCGACCTCGAGGATGTGGCCGGTCAGGCCCATGCCGCCGACGGTGGCGCAGAACAGCTCGCGCTCGAGGTCAGGTCCACACTCGAGGATCCGCCCGTCGGCGACCCGCATCTTCAGCCGGGTGACGTGGGCGCCGAAGCAGCCTTCGACGTGGTGGTTCTTGCCGTGGACGTCGGCGGCGACCATCCCCCCAAGGGTGACGAACTGCGTCCCCGGAGTGACCGGCACGAACCAGCCGCGCGCGAGGAAGGTGCGGTTGAGTTCGACCAGCGACAGCCCGGCCTCGGCGCGCAGGCGGCCCGAGCCCTCGTCGAAGGAGAGGATCCGATCCGCGCGCACGGTCGAGACGACCAGCGGGTTGCTCGGCGGCGGCAGCGAGGAGTCGCCATAGCTGCGGCCCAGCCCGCGGAACAGCGGCGCCTCGGGCGCGAGGGAAAGGTCGTCCGGCTGGACTTCTCGACCGGGGCCGAACCTTCGGCCCCAACCGCTGACGAGATCGGGAGGCTGCTTCATCACCCTGCTGCTCGTAAGCGAGGCGCGCGCCCGACGCAATCGCATCCCGTGCAGTGGTACCTTGCGCCCGTGCGGCATGAGCGCTTCGGAGCGACCCGATGACCGGCCGGCGATCCTTCCGGCGCACCGTGGCGGTCGTCTTCTCGCTCGGTGCGGGCCTCGCCGTGGGCCTGCTGGTCCTCTGGCGCCAACCGACCTCGGTGCCGATCGTACCGATCAGCAGCGAGCGGCTGGGAACCACGTGGGAAGTCAAGCTCGACGCCCGTCGCGAGCTGCGGGTGTGGCGCGACCAGACGACGCTGGTGCTCCAGTGCCCCGGCGAGCCCGCGGCCAATTGTAGGACCCAGGGTCTGCTCCGGGTGGCCGAGGTGCCGCTGTCGGTCCCCGGCGAATACCGGGCGATCGCCCTGCCCCCCGGGTCGATGCCCCAGGCGCCGCAGAGCTACGAGGACGACGTGAAGCGCGCCCGCGGCAACGGCGCGGCCTACGAGGTGCTCGAGCCGCTCGTCGTGCAGTGATCGATCACAGCACCCACAGCACCAGCGCGCCGCCGAGCGCAGCGGCAAGCGGCACCGAGAGGTTGTCGTCGACGCGGAGGCTGAGCAGCTCTGCGACCGCGCCAAAGGCAGCTGCGACCGCGGCGATCGCCAGCGCCACTCCCAGGCCGAGCGCGGGGTGAAACAGGCGCAGCAGCGCCAGGGCGACCAGCGTTCCGGTGACGAAGAAGGTCAGCGTCCCCTCGAGCGAACGCCCGTGGAGCAGCTTGATCTTCCCGAAGCGGCGGCCGACGAACGCGGCCATCGGATCTCCAACGCCGAGGATCCCCACTGCGATCAGACACAGCGGCTGGGAGTGGGTCAGCGTCAGCAGCACCAGCGCGGTCGCGTACCAGGTCGAGGAGTTGACCCGCTTCGCCTCGTGGGCGTGGGCGATCGGCCTGAAGAACTTCATCAGCACTTCATTCACCGTGCCGCTGCGGCGGCGGCCGATCTCCAGCAGCCAAAAGGTGCCGGCGTAGCTGAGCGCCGCGGCGGTGAGCATCCACGGCGAGGGGATAATCTCGATCAGCAGGATCGCCAGCGCCGCCCCAGCGACGTGGAAGACGCTGCGCGCCCAGTTGGTCGGCCGCAGCGTCGGGACGTGGATCTTCTCCGCCCGCAGCGACGCGGAAATGGATTCGTACGCCGGCTGGAGCGACTTCTTGAAGGTCAGCCACCGCGTCCGCACGTCGGGGGTGGCTTGCTCGAGGTTGGGAAGCTGGGTGCGCAGCGCCCCGGCGAGCTCGGCGAGGCGCTCGCGCTGCTCGAGTCGCCGCTGGAGCTCCTTGAGGCGGGTGCGCAGGGCAACCGCGGCGTCGTCCCGCCAACGGACCGGGTCGATTTCGCTCATCACCTGATGAAACTCGACCACCAACGCCCGGTCCGCGTGGAGCTCAGTCGCCATGCCCCTGAACCTAACGGTCCGGCTCCCCCTCACAAGGCCACCCGTGGCCGGCGCTGACACGGCGATGACCCGATCAGGGCGGCACCACCGCCAGCTGCCCGTTGGGCCCCAGGGTGACGGTGGGACAGAACGGCTGCGGATCTTCTCGCGCCCACCACAGCCCTCTCTCCGCGGGCGGGGCGAAGTGGTACTGCCAGAGCGTGCTGCGGATGAACCTCGGAGGAGCCCCCTCGAACGGCTGCGGACCCATCAGCGCCCAGACCGGCCGCGAGCCCTGCAGCAGCTTCCATTGCAGCGCCAACAGCCACTGGCTCTGCTCGCAGGGTGCGAGCGCGGCGAACCACATCTGCCAGTCCAGCCGCGGCTGCCAGGGCGCGATGAAGCCAGGCCGGGCATCGAGCCGGCCCGGTTTGTATTTGAACTCCAGGGGCACCCAGCTGATTCCGTCGAGGCTGGCCTCGAGGATGATCTCCGGGCGGGTCTTGCTCATCCACGCGAACGCGCCGTAGCTGTTGATGGTGCTGAAGGGCGAGAGCGCATGGAGCACCGCCTGCGGCGCCTTCCCCCACCCTTCCCCGCCGCGGAAAAACATCAGCAGGCCGATCGCCGCCACCGCCGCGGCGAAGCCCCGTCCGCCCCACACCTTCGCCTTTCCCCCGGCAGAAGGCCTCGGAGGCAGCTCGGGGAGCCTCGTCTTCGGCGCCAGCGCCCGCAGCGCGGCGTCGTCGATCAACGGCAGGCAGAGCACCGCCGCGAGCAGGTTGAAGTAGCTGTAGTTGCCGGCGGCGGCGAGCCCCGCCTGCAGCGTCAGCATCCCCCACGCGCTCAGGTGGCGAAACCGCCGCGGCCCCAGCGCGAATGCGGCGATCGGCAGCTCGAGGAGGAACATCCCCAGGCAGCAGGCGCGGTGGATGAACATTGGCCACTGCGCCGCGACGTAGCTCGACCAGGTCGCCAGCGGCTGAGTCCAGTAGTGGTAGCTGAGCGCGGTGAGATCTCTCCACGAGGGATCTGTGCTGGCGAGCTTCACCACCCCCGAGGAGAAGGTGACCTTGAAGGCGAGCCACTGCAGCAGGAACCGGGACCAGTCGGGCGGCTCGGCCTCCTCGGCCAGCTTCGGGCGCCACCCCCTGGGCGCGAAGAAGATCGAGAGGAACAACGTCTCGACCAGCAACACATCCCACTGGAAGCTGAGGAACGGGCCCCCGATGTGCACCAGCGAGAGCCAGCAAAACCACAGCAGCCCGAGCACCAGCCGGGGCGCGATGCCCGCGATCAACAGCAGCGCCAGCACGAGGCATGCCGCGGCGAGGGTGTGGAGAAAGCCGTCGCTGGCACCAAGCCAGGCGAGGGTCGGGAACTCGAGGTAGAGGAAGTCGGGGCTCGCCTGCAGCTGCTTCATCAGGTTCGCCGCGGGCCAGATGCCATCGGACCCGATCAGCCCCGACAGCTGGGCCCAGAAGCTGCCCACCGCCACCAGGCAGACGGCTCCGAGCGCGCGCAAGTAGACCCAGCGAACCAGCCGCATCGAGTGATGGGCATAACCCAAGAACCCGCGCCAAGCGCCCCCGGGCCCGCTACAAATGGGACATGTGCGCCCGCTACACGCTCCAGGCGAACCCGCTTGAGCTGCAGGAAGAGTTCGAGCTGGCCGACGTGCCGGTGCTCCACCCCCGTTACAACATCGCCCCGACGCAGGCCGCGCCGATCATCACCGCCCCCCACCCGAAGGAGCTGACCATGGCCCGGTGGGGGCTGATCCCCAGCTGGGCGAAGAGCGTCTCGATCTCTACCCACACCATCAACGCCCGTGCGGAGACGGTCGCGACCAAGGGCGTCTTCAAGGACTCCTTCGCCCACCGCCGCTGCCTGGTGCCGGTCGACGGCTTCTACGAGTGGCGGCATCAGGGCAAGCAGCGGCTGCCGCTGCACATCACCGTCGAGTCGCGCCGGCCCTTCTCCCTCGCTGGCCTCTGGGACACCTGGCGCACCCCGGAGGGCCTCGAGGTCGTCACCTTCACCATCGTCACCACCGACGCCAACGACGCGATTCGCGGCGTCCACGACCGGATGCCGGTGTTCATCGCCCGGGAAGACCGGCACCGCTGGCTCACCGACGCGGCCCACGCCGCCGCGCTGCTCAAACCCTGGGCGGGCGAGCCGCTGCAGCTGACCGAGGTCAACCCCCTGGTGAACAAGTCCACCGTCGACGACCCGCGCTGTCTGCAACCGGCGAGAACGGTGCAACTGCCGCTGCTGTAGCTATGCTCGGCGCTGCGATGGCCAGCGAGGAAGTCAGCACCGGTAACACCGGGGAGATTCAGCTCCCCCGGCGGGCGAGCCCGCTGCCCTGGCTGCTGCTCGGCGTCACGGTGGTCGTCGCAATCGGCATCTTTTCGATGGCCACCCGGCGCGTCAACGACGAGAAGCTGCGGACCGCGGCGGCGCTCAAGGCCAACGACGAGGTGATGGGCCGGCTGCGCACCGCGGCCAGCGAGTACGCGAAGAGCGAGCTCACCGTCACCGAGCTGGAGACGAAGAAGGCGATGCTCGAGAAGCAGGTCAACGACCTCGACGAGAAGGCGCGGGCGCTCGCCACCGAGGTTCAGGAGCTGAAGGACAAGGGCAAGAAGCGCCGGTAGCCGTGGGAACGCGAGGCCCCGGCCGGTTGTCGTAGGCTAAGACCATGTTCCCTGCCCTCCTGGCGATCGCCCTGACCGCTGCACCCTTCCCTCTGCCAGCCGTCGACGGCAAGCCGCTGGCCGTCACCGAGGGACAGAAGACGTTTCGCCTGCCGATGCGGTTCGAGAGGGTGAAGGCGTTCTACGAGGAGCAGTTCAAGGACCTCAAGGGCGTCAGCGTGCGCGTCACCGGGGTCAGCGGCAGCCGCGCGCTCACGCTCGAGACCTCTCGAATCACCGACGGCTGGAAGTCGGCGCAGGTGAAGGAAGGCGAGCTGGAGACGATCGTCGAGCTGAAGCCGGTGATGGTGCTGGGCGGCGAGAAGATCGAAGGCAAGGCTCCGCCGGTGCAGTTCATCCTCACCCGGTCGGGAGAGGTCGAGCGCTCGCTGCAGTCCATCGACCACACCGAGGCGATGAAGGCCCGCTAACTGCGGAAGGGGTTCTGCAGCAGAATCGTCTCGCCGCGCTCGGCGCCCACGGAGATGCAGACCACCGGCACCCCGGAGAGCTCTTCGACCCGGCGCACATACTTCAACGCCGCCTCGGGCAGATCTTCCAACGTCCGGGCGGTGGCGAGGCGGTCGGCCCAGCCGGGCAGCTCCTCGTAGATCGGCTTCACCCGGGAGAGCTCCTCGAGATCGCCGGGCAGCTCCTTCACCTCGACGCCGTCGAGCATGTAGCCGGTGCAGATCTTCAGCGTGTCGAGGCCGCTGAGCACGTCGAGCTTGGTGAGCGCGAGGCCCCACAGTCCGTTGATCCGCGCCGCGTAGCGCAGCACCACCACGTCGAGCCAGCCGCAGCGCCGGGGGCGGCCGGTGGTCGCGCCGAACTCATCGCCGACCTTGCGCAGCCGTTCGCCGAGCGCGTCGTCGAGCTCGGTGGGGAACGGGC
>JAYVRT010001053.1:0-3077 GCA_043776025.1 Archangiaceae bacterium
GCGCGATGTACTCCGCGGCCCACCCGGTCTCGCCCTGGCTCACCGCCCAGTAGCACTCACCGAGCACGTAGTCGGTGGTGGTGTTGACCGTCTGGTAGAGCGCGTACGTTTCCCCGTCGTGAATCGCTTGCTTGAAGCCGATGCCGACCTCTCCCGCGGGAATCGGGGTGAGGAAGGTCCAGTGGCCGTTGGCGGACATCAGCCAGCGAAAGCCCTGCTCCTTGCGGTACAGCAGGTACTCGTCCCACGAGTAGGTGGTCGACTCGACCTCGCAGCTGCGCATCAGGAAGGCGATCACCGTCCACTCGACGCCCTCGAGCGTCCCCTTGCTGCCCAGCGCGAGCTCGGGGACGTAGTCCGGCTTCTTCAGCAACTGAAGGAACTGGAGCTTGCCGTGGCTGCAGTCGAGCAGCGCCCCGCAAAACGGACAGGCGACGCGCCGGGTGAGGTCCGGTGCTTTGAGCTCCAACATTCCGTTGCACTGGGTGCAGCGGGCCTCGCTCATCGCCTGGCGTCTGGGCGTCGAGCCGAGCTCGTTCTTGTCGAAGCCCAGCGTGTCGAGGGTGACGGTGCTCCCGACGAAGGCCTCGCCCGGCTCGCCGCCGCCGTAGTCGATGGAGACGAAGACGCCCTTGGGCCCGGTGGCGTCGATGAACGGGTGCTTCTGATGGAAGTCGGGCAGCTGCCCCTGCGCCGAGACCGTCTTGGCCCGGGCGCGCTCCTCGACGACGAAGCGGGTGCCCTTGAGGTTGAAGTCGGTGCCTGGGTTCGCGGCGTCGAACGCCGGCGACGAGGCCTCGCTCATCGGGAACATCAGGTTCCATTGGCCCTCGGACTCGGAGAGCCAGGCGGTGCGGCCGTCGTCGAAGCTGAGGCACCACTCGTCCCAGGCGCCGTACTCGCTCTGCGTGTCGTGGACCTTCTGGATCCGCCCGACGACGCTGAAGGAGACGCCCGAGTGCTTGCCCGACAGGCCGAGCTGCAGCGGCGAGTCGGTGTCGACCAGCTCGGCGACCTTGCCGATCTTCTCCAGCTTCGCCTCGCCCCGCAGCACCACGCTCTGGCAGTGCTCGCAGATCTTCACCTGACCCGCGCCGGGGGCGAAGTCGATCGGCGCGCCACACCCGGGGCAGTTGCCGACCTTCACCGGTTCGCCTCGCGGGCGACGGTCCGCAAGCGGACCTCGGTGGCCTTCAGGTGCCGCTGAAGCAGGGCGGCGAAGTCGAGCGGCTCCCGCGGCTTACAGGTGTAGACCGAGAGCGCGGCGCAGCGATGCTCGGGGAAGGTGTGAATCGCCAGGTGCGATTCGGAGAGCAGCGCCAGCCCGGTGATCCCGCCGGGGCCGGGGAAGACGTGCCACTGCGGGGCGCCGATGACGTTCAGCTTGAGGGTGACGATCAGCTCTTCGAAGAGCCCGCTGAGCAGGCGTGGATCCTTGAGCGCCTGAGGCTCGCAGCCGCTGGCGTCGATCAGCCATTCCTGCCCGATGGACCGGCTCCCCGTCACAGGCGCGCAGTCTTAGCCCATTGTCCGTGCGCCCAGCGCCTTCAATCCCCGGCCCGCGTGAGGTTGAGCTGCGACTGGGCAGGGTCGCGGGCGAGGCCAGGTCAGTGCTTGCCCTTCTTCTCCTTGTGCTCCTCTCGCTTCTCCTCGTGTTTTTCGTGGCGATCCTCGCGCCGATCTTCCCGACGCTCCTCGCGCACCTCGTGCTTCCAGTGTCGGTACTTGCCGACGGGCAGGCCAATGAGCGGACGCGGCACCACCCCCACCTCGACCGCGGCCCAGTTACCGTCGTGGCGGGCGGTGCGGAACCAGTGGTCTCCCCGCCGGTGCCAGTAGAAGTTGTCGACGAAGAACACCTCATCGTCGGAGCCCTCGACGACCTGGATGCCAGGCTCGGCGAGGAACACCGGCGGCGGCGCGGCGAACCGGATGGTGGGCAGCTCGATCTGCACATGCACCTGTGCGAAAGAGGACGGAGCGGAACAGAGCAGGGCAACCAGCAAGAGTCGTTTCATCGGTAATCCTCCAAGTGGACCCCCGTTATGACCGATCGCCGCGGAGGCGGCTCGTCAGAACAGCCGCAGCTGCGCCGCGCTCGACGCCTTCGCCTCGGGCGCGGTGGAGGCCTCGCCCCGCAGCGCGTTCAGCCGGCCAGCCGCGGCGCAGCCGGAGAGAAACGCCGCTTCGACCGAGTCGCCCAGACACCAGTCGCCCGCCGCCGCGACCCGCAGGTCCGCGTCGAACAGACACGGTGCGCCGGCCGGAGCTTCGACCCGCGCCTCGCGCCACAGCTGCGCCCGCAGCACCAGCGGCGCTTGAGGGCGAGCGCCGGTCGTCGCCCAGAAGGCATCGAGCAGCGCGGCGGCCACCCTCTCGGGCGCGTCCTCCAGGTGCTTGCGGCTCCAGGAAACGCTCGCGTGCATCACCCAGCGCTCGCCCAGGGCGCGACCGGGCTTGTTGCTGTCGTGGACCAGTCGGGTCAGCGGGCCGACCTTCGCCTCGACGACCGCCTCGAGCCCCAGCGGATCGCCCAGCGTCAGCAGCACCACCCACTGCGGCCCCATCGTCGCCGCCGCCGCGCGGGCCGCGAGCTGGGGCGCGCTCCACTTCAGCAGCGCGTCGGCTACCGCGGGTGGGGTGGCCACCACCACCGCGTCGTACTCGCCCAGCCCCGCCCCGGTCTGCGCCACCAGCCGCCAGCGCTCACCGTGCCGCTCGACCGAGCTGACCTCGGTGGAGAAGCGCACGTCGAGCCCGTGGAGCATCCGCTTCACCAGGTTCCCCATCGCCGGGGCGCCGACGAAGGCCTCGGCCCACGGCGCGACGCTGCCCTCGGCGGCCCAGGCGCGCACCCAGCGGAGCCACCGGCGGTCGCGCGCGATGAACGACGCCGCTGCGAGGTCGAAGTCATTCCCGCTGGCGCACCGCCCGCCCCCCTCCGCGGCCACTTCAAAGAGCGTCACCTCCTGGCCCGCATCGACCAGGGACCGGGCGCACGCCGCTCCCGTCACGCCCGCACCGACGATCGCCACCGTCAGCGGCTGGCCCCGCGCCGGCCGCCGGGTGCGACGGGA
>JAYVRT010001054.1:0-3076 GCA_043776025.1 Archangiaceae bacterium
AAAAAGGGGTGGAGGCGCTTCAAACGGCCAGGGGGGAAGAAGGATCTACTTGTTCAACTTCCCGTACAGCTCCTTCACCTTCTTCTCGGTCTTCTCGTACAGCTCGGCGTCGCGCAGGTGGGCGTTGAGCCGGGCCTCGGAGGGCTTCTTCCCCTTGGTGTACTTGGCGTCGAGCTCGTACACGTCGTTCTCGAAGTCGCGGTAGAGGTCCTGCACGCCGGGAGTGCGGGTGAGCAGCGTCGGGTCGTCGGTGATCTTCTTCTCGATAGCGTCGCGCATCTGGGCGAACGCGGGGTAGCCGCCACCGGTGACGGGAGCGGTCTTTTCTGCGGGCGGAGCCTTCTCGACGCGTGGGGGCGGTTCGGCGACCTTCTCGGGCGGCGGCGCAGCCTCCTTTCCCGGGGGTGGGGCCGTCTTACTTCCGGCGGCCTGCGCCTGATTGCCCTTCGCCTGCGCATCGGCGGCGGCCTTCTTCGCGGCAGCCTGGCCCTCCTTGATCAGATCCTTCGCGTCGCCGGTCGCCTCCTCGGCCTGCTTCATCGCCTCTTCCGCCTGCTTCTGGGCGGCGGCGATCTGCTCCTCGGCGGTGCCGCCCGTCGAGCCCGCGACGATCGTGCCGCCGTGCGGGCCGGTGAGGACCCCGACCACTCCGAGCACTCCCGAGACGGCGGTGAGCGCACCGAGGCCGAGGCAGACCATCTGGAACCATTTGACGACGTTGAAGAACTTCATCCACGAGTAGAAGACGAAGGCGGTCACCAGCGAGGCGACGGTGGAGATCACCGGGGACAGCGCCCAAACCGGCCAGAGCGGAATCAGCCGGAGCAAGATCGCGAGCCCGTTGGGAAGCGCGACCAGCCCGGACGCGGTCATCATCATCAGGAACATGTTGGTCCGCGACCGGTCGTCGGTCGCGTCGGCCTTGAGGAAGCCGAGCTTCATGATCCAGTTCCAGAACGGGTGCCAGATGAAGCCGGTGATCGCGCTCGCGACCACCGCGACGATCGCCGGGATGATCAGCATGCCCACCAGCAGGCCGCCGATGTTGAGGGTCCGCGTGACGAGCTGGCTGATCACCGTCGCCACGAAGACGACCGCAGCGGAAAAGAGGTTGATCGGCAGCGCATAGGCGATCAGCTCCATCCGGCCCTTCGCATCGTGCTTCTGCTCGGCGATGCCCTTGCGGATCGTGCCGATCGGGTTGACCAGCATCAGCGGTACGGCCGCGAGGTAGAAGGCGATCGCCTTGGGCACGGCGATGAAGAAGTAGCCGATGCCCTTCGACTCGGCGGCGGCGTTGTCGTCGGGGCCAGCGTCGCCCATTCCCGCTTCGACGGTGCCACTGACGGGCTTGCGGGCGGCGGACATCGCGGGGCCAGCGCCGGCGGGCTTGCCGGCCGGCTTCTTCGCGGCGGGCGCTGGAGCGGCCTTGGCGGCGGCGCGTGGCGGTGGCGCCGGGGGAGGCGTGGGCTCGCGCTCCTGATCCTGATCGCCTCCTTGCTCGTCGCCGATCGGGCCGACCACTTCGAAGCGCGTCTTGGACATCGAGATCACATCGTTCGGCATGATCTCGGTCGGTGCGGCGAGGCGGTCTTCGCCCAGGTAGGTGCCGTTGGCGGAGCCCAGATCTTCGAGGAACCAGGCCTCTCCGTCGGCGTAGACCCGGGCGTGGCTCTTCGAGACACCGTTGTCCTTTACCTGGACGTCGGCTTTGCCGCCTTCACGGCCGAAGGTGAGGCCTTCGTCGGGGACTTCGATGGTCTTGTTGGTGGCGAGGTCACGCAGTTCGAGGGGCATGGGCGCCCGCAGGCTGCCTCACCTTCGATTCTGGTGCACGACTTTCGTGGCGGCGCGCGCCAAGCAGCCGTGTGAGAGTGGCGGCCGTGGCCCTGCCCCGTCTGCAGCTGTTCGAGTTCAACGACGCACCCTGGGCGCCGGCGGCTCCGAAGGAGCTGATCGTCGAGGCGCTGAGCCGGACGCTGCGCTGGGGGCGGGTGTTGCGGGGCGTGGTGGCTCCTTTGTGCGAGCTGCTCGACCAGACCGGGGTGAGCGAGGTGCTGGACCTCGCGTCGGGCGCGGGGGGGCCGGCGCAGGTGCTGGTGGAAGAGATGCAGGCGGCAAGGCGCACATCGCCGCGGTTCCTGCTCACCGATCTGCAGCCGCACGTCGAGGAGTGGCAGCTGCTGAAGGATCTCTACCCGGAAGCGATCAACTTCGTTCCCGAGCCGGTGGACGCGACGCGGCTTCCGGAGGACCTCGCCCGGGGCCGGGTGCAGTTGGTGATCAACGCGCTCCATCACTTTCCGCCGAACCTGGCGCGGGAGGTCTTGTTGGGGGCGTGCCAGCATGCCCCCGGGGTGTTCATCGCCGAGGGGCTGATCCGCCATCCGCGGAGCCTGATGGCGATCGCGATATCAGGAATTCCTGCGCTCTACGCCAGCGCGCTGCTCTCGCGTCGCAACCAACTGGCCAAGGCCGCGCTCACCTGGCTCACGCCAGCGATGCTCGCCGCGTCGTTCTGGGACGGCGCGGTCAGCACGATGCGGATGTACGACGAGGCGGGGCTGCGGGACCTGGTCCGCGATTGCCCGCCAGGTTGGCGGTGGGACTACGGCACGTTCGACTTCCCGTTTGGCGGCCGCGGCTCCTGGTTTCGGGGGGTGAAGACCTAGCAGAGGTGTCCCGGCGGCACAGGTGTCAGAGACCTCGTACGCGAGACCTCGTAGAAGTGGAGTGCGGCTGGACCAGTGGCCCACTGGAGTGCACAGCCAAGCGGTTTGACGAGCTGATTGATGCTGCGTGGTTTCAACGGGTTACGGTGAATTCCGGAAGGGCCATGGTTTGCACCGATGGGTCCCATGCGGACTCACCTCATTGCGCTGCTCGCCACCGCGCTCGCCACTGGATGTGTCGCCCAGATCGAAGAGCCGGACCAGGCCCCGACGCCGACCGCCGTTCCGGTGAACCCTCCCGCTGCCCAGCAGCCGCCTGCGATCCTTCCTCCCGCTGAGGCGCCGCCGGCCGAGCCCTCTCCTGCTGAGCCGCCGCCCAGCCAACTGCCGCCCACCCAGCCCCC
>JAYVRT010001055.1:0-3065 GCA_043776025.1 Archangiaceae bacterium
GTGAAGGAACTCGCCGACCTGTCCATGGGGCGCGTCTACTTCGAGGTGGGCAAGTACGACGAGGCGATCGATCGCTACGCGCGCATCGGCCAGCAGTCAGACAGCTTCCCCGACTCGCTCTACGAGATCGCGTGGAGCTACGTGCGCAAGGGCGAGCTCGAGCGGGCGAAGAACGCCACCGAGGTGCTGCTGCTGGTGGCGGAGGACTCGGTGCTCGCGCCCGAGGCGCGCATCCTCCAGGGGACGCTGCTGCTGAAGCTGCAGAAGTACGAAGAGGCGACCGAGACCTACAACTCGGTGATCAACGCCTACGCGCCGGTGCGCGATGAGATCGACGCATTGCTCACCGTCAACAAGGACCCGGTGCGCTACTTCGACGACCTGCTCGCCCGCAACGACAAGAACCTCGACGTCACCTCGCTGCTCCCGCCGGTGGCGCTCAAGTGGGCCACCACACGCCGCGAGGTCGCCGACGCGGTGGAGATCATCAACGCGCTCGAGGCCGGCCGGCACGGCGTCGACGAGGGCCAGCAGATCGCCGCGCGCATCTTGAAGGCGCTCGACGAGCGCGGGCTGGAGACCTTCCCGGTGATGCAGGAGGGCTACACCCGTGCCGACGCGGTGGAGACGGCGATCACCAAGTCGGAGGAGGCACTGACCCGCATCGAGGGGGCCCTCGTCGTTGGCTACCTCTCGGCGGAGCAGAAGGCCGAGCTGGAGAAGGCCCGCGCCGACGCCCAGTCGCTGCAGGAGAGGATCAGCACCCTGCCCTCGACGCCCGACGAGGTCCAGAAGCGCAAAGATCGGATCGCCGCGAAGATCACCGAGGTCGACCAGAGCGCGTTTCGCCTCGGGATCGAGATTCAGTCACAGTACGCGCAGCTGGCGGCGATTCAGAAGTACGTCGACGACACCCGCCAGACGCGGAAGAACACGCCCGAGGACGAGAAGTCCTTCCTCGAGAAAGTGACCTTCGAGCGCCGGGCGCTCGACGCGATTCAGACCGACCTCGACGCCACCCGCCAGAAGCTCCTCGAGGAGAAGCACAACGCGGAGAACGCGATCGGCGGCGACGAGTCGCTCAAGCGCGACTACGACCAGGCCTTGAAGCACCAGCGCGAGCTCTACGAGAAGGTGCGCGGGTCGCTGCCCAGCGATGGGACCCAGGTGATGCTGCGCGCCGACGTCATCCGCGCCGACGCCCAGGGCGTCAAAGAGCGGGTGGTGGCGGCGAAGAAGACCCTGCGCGAGCGGGTGCAGCGCCGGGCCGAGCGCCTGCGGGAGATGGTGCTCGCCGAGCAGTCGCAGCTCGACGGCTATGGCAAAGAGGTCGCCAACATCAGCGGCGACGCGCGCAACCTCGTCGGGCGGATCGCCTTCGACAGCTTCAAGCGGGTCCGCCAGAGCTTCTACGACCTGGTGCTCAAGGCCGACGTCGGCGTCGTCGACGTTGCCTTCACCCGCAAGCAGGACAAGACGGCGCAGATCCAGAAGCTGTCGGCCCAGAAGGACCGCGAGCTGAAGCAGCTCGATGACGAGTTCAAGGAAGTCCTCAAGGACGTGCAGTGATGCGGCGCGCGCTCTCTCCCCGGCTGGTGGTGGTGGTGCTCGCGGGCCTCTCGCTCTTCGCGCTCGCCCAGGGCGCAGGGCCGGCACCGAAGGCGGCGCCCAAGGCGGACCCGAAGAAGAAGGGCGCCGACGCGGGCGTGAAGGACGCGGGCGTCGAGCTGCGCGGGCCGGGCTCGGTGCCCTCCCCTTCGGGCGCGGTGGCCCCGAAGGCCGAGCTGGGGCCTGACGGCGGCGTGCGCACCGAGGTCAAGCCAGAGGAGAAGCCGAAGACGAAGTACTTCGAGGGCATGGGCCGCACGCCCGACGAGGTGAAGCAGCTCGAGGAGCTGACCGCCGCGCTCCAGGAGTACGAGTCGGAGTCGAAGGAGTTCAAGCGCGAGGTCCAGCTGCTGGTGGAGAAGAAGTACGAGGAGAAGCGCAACAGCCTCGCCAACAGCTACGAGAAGGCGATCCGCGACCTCGAGGTGCTCGAGCGGCGCGAACGGCTCGACGCAATCGCCCAGTTCGAGGAGTTCCTCCAGCGCTACCCGGACGACCCCAAGTACAGCCCAGACGTGATGTTCCGGCTCGCCGAGCTCTATTACGAGAAGTCGAGCGACGATCAGTCGCTGGCGATGCGCGACTACGAAGAGGCGATCAAGAAGCTCGATCCCTTGAAGAACGTCACCCCTCCGCCCGAGCCGAAGGTCGACTTCGGCAAGTCAATTGCCCTCTACCAGCGACTGATCACCCAGTTCCCGGACTACCGGCTCAACGACGCTGCCTACTACCTGCTCGGGTACTGCCTCGAGAAGCAGGAGAGCTTCGAGACCAGCCGCACCGCGTACGCGACCCTGATCTCCAAGTACCCGAAGTCGAAGTTCACCACCGAGGCCTGGGTCCGAATCGGCGAGTACTACTTCGACGCCTACGACGTGAAGGACGCACTGACCCAGTCGGCCGACGCCTACGAGCACGCGATCGTCGACGTGAAGCACCCGCTGTACGACAAGGCGCTCTACAAGCTGGGTTGGGTCTACTACCGGATGGATCGGTTCGACGAGTCGGTCGCCCGGTTCATCACCTTGATCGACTTCTACCAGGCGCAGGCGAAGGCCAAGGGCGAGGAAGAGGTCGGCGGAGACCTGCGCAACGAAGCGCTGCAGTACACCGCCGTCAGCTTCGTCGACGAGAAGTGGGGCAGCCTCGCCAAGGCGCAGGAGATGTTCGCCAGGCTCGGCGGCCGGCCCTACGAGGCGGAGATCTACCGCCGGATGGCGGACATCTACTTCGATCAGACCAAGCACCCCGAGGCGATCGAGGCCTACCGGCTGGTGCTGGCGAAGAACCCGCTGATCAAGGACGCCCCGCAGATCCAGCAGAAGATCGTCCAGGCCTACGAGCGCGACCGCAAGCTCGACGAGGCGTTCGCCGAGTCCTCGCGGCTGGCCAACATGTTCAGCCCGGGCACCCCGTGGCACGAGAAGTGGAAGCGGGATCCCGACGTGGTCCAGGCG